>DULO01000024.1 GCA_012840345.1 Candidatus Fermentithermobacillaceae bacterium | reverse complement strand
GGAACGTCTCTGCCGAGCGGAGTCATCAGCTGTTGACTACTTGGTCACGGGGTATTCAACAACTGCACCCTCGGACGGCGGAGTCATCAACCAGAAGCATCTCAGTCGTGCGGAGTCGTCAGCTGTTGACGACTCACCCACGGAGTATTCAACAGCGGAACGCAACGTATATCCTGACGTCTTAAGAGAGTCTTAAGAAAACAGTTCACCTAATATTAGTTTGCCCTGGTACAGTGTTGGGTGTTAGGCTGCGTGTCGCTGGCCAATTCCAAAGTCGCTGTTTGCTGGAGTTGTCTGTTGGAGGCTATCCCCGGAGCCAGGAAACACGCAGCCGCAAGACCATCTAGTCCAGGAGCGTGGAGTCATGAGGAGTTCTCTCTCCAGAATACCTCGGAAACGACGAAGACCCGGATCGCCCTTTTTGGGGTTCCTTGTGTTCCTCGTCGCGGTCGCCGCGGTCGCAGGAGCCGGATACTGGTGTTGGAGGAAGGGCATCCTTTTGGACTTCCGCCCGCCCTTGGTCGTCGAGAACATACTCTCCGGAATGGATACCAACGGCAACGGGATAGACGACTCGCTGGACATCGTCGTCGGCGCCCGCAAACAAGTGGAAGCCCGGCCGGTCTACAAGAGCGCTTACTACGAAGGAGGCTATCCCCCCGAGAACGAGGGAGTCTGCACTGACCTGGTGTGGAGGGCCCTGTGGCACGCAGGCTACGACTTCAAGAGCTCCGTGGACCGCGACATCGCCGCGACGGTCGAGTCCTATCCCCGGGTCGCCGGGAGTCCTGACCCCAACATCGATTTCAGGAGAGTGCCGAACCTCTACGTCTTCCTATCAAGAAACGCGGAGTCCCTCACCACCGAAATCAAGCCCTGGGACGCGGACAACGCGAGAGAATGGCAGCCAGGAGACATCGTCATCTTCGGGGAAGGCTACGACCACATCGGAATCGTGTCGGACAAGCGCATGCGGAATGGAATTCCTCTGATCATCCATCACGGTTGGGGACATCCGGTAGAGGACAATGCGTTGGGCTACGGAAAGGACTGGGTATCAGCGCATTTCCGTCTTAGATTGGATAAACTGGACGTTCGATAGCCGTGCGCGTCTTTGATCGCTCGGCTTCCAGTTGTAGATATCTTGCCACTTCCGATTTCCAGTCGTAGATTTCTTTCTACTTCCCGAGATCAGCAGTAGAAATCTTCCCACTGCCGTCGCCCGGTTGCAGCTTTCTTACAACTCACTCCGGTCAGAAGTAGAAATCATCCCACTGCCGCCTCCCGGTTGCAGTTTTCCTACAACTCATCCCGGCCAGAAGTAGAAATCATCCCACTGCCGTCACCCAGTTGTAGATTTGTTGCTGCTTCCGATTTCCAGTAGTAGCTTTCTTCCTACTTCGCTGAACCAGTAGTAGAAAACTTCCCACTGCCGACGTCCGGTTGTGGTTTTCCTGCAACTCACCCCGGCGAGAAGTAGGAATCCCACTACTGCCACCACCCCAGTCGCAGTTTTCCTACGACTCACCCCGACCGGGATCAAAAAAACAGGCTACTGCACCCACGCAGTAGCCTGTTTCCAACAACTTCCCGGGTTTACTCACAGGATCTTTCCCAGGTTCCCCCTAGGATCTCTGCCAGGATCTGTCTCAGAATCACCTTCAGAATCTCTCCTAGGATTTCTCGGAGAATCTCCCCCAGGTTCTCGCCTAAGATCCCTCCGAGAATCTCTCCCAGAATCCCTGCGCCGAACTCATTGTACTATCGTACTCATGGTACTCATCGCACTCGTCGTACCCATCGCGCCGATCATGTTCAGGTACAAACCTTCTGCGGGTTCAGGACCCCGTTGGGGTCAAACGCCTTCTTGATGCGACGCATCAGTTCCATTTGAGTGGGGCCGAGCCGTTTTGCGAGGTACTCCCTCTTGGCGAAACCGATGCCGTGCTCGCCGGAGACCATCCCGCCCAGCTCCACAGCCCTGGAGTACAAGGCATCAAATCCTTCCTGGAGCTTGGACCCCCAAACATCCTCATCCAGACCGTCACGACAGAAGTACACGTGCAGGTTTCCATCGCCAGCGTGTCCGAAATACGGGATTCTCAGCCCAAGCTTCCCAGACAACTCATTGATGCACTCCGTGAAATCCACAACCTTGCTCCTGGGAACCACCACGTCGCACTCGTCAAACTCGGTAGTCGAGGACTTGATCGCCTCCAAGAACGCCCCCCGGGCTGTCCAGACGGACGCCCGGCGCTCCTCGGTGTCCACGATGTAGACGTCGTAGGCGCCTCTCTCGATGCAGAGCTCGGACGCCCGGTCCATCCGCTCCCGCACTTCTTGCGCGGAAAACCCGTCATACGTGAGCAACAGCGCGGTATCACCGTCGATGCGCGGGAAGCGCTTTCCCAGGTAGTCTTCTGCCAGCGATATGACCTCGCGGGTCAGGAACTCAACGGCAGTTGGGTCAGTACCTGAGCGGATAAGCTCCGGGACGGTCGAGACGGCCGCTTGAAACGTAGGAAACGGCGCAAGCAGGCTGACGATTTCTTTGGGAAAAGGAATAATCTTGAGCGTCGCCGACACGATGACAGCCAAAGTCCCCTCGGAACCAATTAGCAGGTCTTTGATGCTATAGCCTGAACTATTCTTGACTACCTTCGAGCCGAAGGTCTCGATTTCGCCGGTCGGCAGCACGGCGGTAAGGGACAACACGTAGTCCCGGGTGACCCCGTACTTAACAGCCCGCATGCCTCCGGCGTTAGTGCTGATATTGCCTCCGATCGTGGCCGAAGTTTCGCCGGGGTCAGGAGGATACATGTACCCCCGCTCCTGCACGTACTTGGCCAGATCCATCAACAAGACGCCGGGTTCCACGGTCACGGTCATGTTTTGCTCGTCTAGCTCGAGGATCCGGTTCATGGGCGTAGTCTCAATCATGATCCCGCCCATCACCGCGACGGCGCCGCCGACTAACCCCGTCCCCGCTCCACGAGTAACCACAGGCAGTAGCCTCTTGTTGGCGTACGAGAGGATCTTGGAGACCTCCTCCGCCGACTGGACACGAATTAGCACATCGGGAGCGCTCTTTACTCCGCCGAGTTCGTCGTGGGCATAGTCTGGGCTGATATCGGCACCGACCAGCATCCTTTTGGCCGGGATGAAACTCCTCAGATATTCCAAATCCGCAGGTTCGACCCTGTTTAGATTAGTGGTCTGCATAGCGCCACACTCCATGTTCCCTCTCTATGTACGAGGGCAACAGTCCATGTTCATTCCTCTACTTAGACGCGGGCAAGACTCCCTGTTCAACCCTCTCCATGAAAGCCGGCAGCACCTCATACAAGTCGCCTACTAGCCCCACGTGGGAGATGTTGAAGATGCTCGCTTCCGGATCGTTGTTTATCGAGACGATGCACTCCGACTGGTTCATGCCCGCCGCAAATTGCACGGCGCCCGAGACGCCTACAGTGATAATCAACTTCGGCTTGACGGTCCTGCCGGAAAGCCCGATCTGCCTCCTGGGGTCAAACCAGCCTCTTTCCACCATCGGCCTGGTACAAGCCAACTGAGCGCCCAGCATGTCGGCCAGTTTCCTCACGAGGTCGAGCCCCGCTTCATCTTTGACCCCTCGCCCCGCCGCGACGATTACTTCCGCTCCGGAAATATCCAGTTCCTTCGGCTTGGCCAGGGCGTCCAGGACACAGGCGCCGACCTCGTCCAGTCCATCCGGGACCGGCATGACCTCGACCTGGGCAGTCGGATGCTCTCGTTTGGGAGCCTCGCCAAAGACCCTGTACCTCACGGTACACAGTTGTGGCCTGGTTCGGGGAGTCACTATCTGCGCCATGATGTTGCCGCCGAAAGCCGGTCTGGTCTGGACGAGGTCGCTGTTCTCGCGAAGGGCGAGCCCTGTGCAATCGGCAGTGATGCCCGTCCTGAAGCGCGCGGCGATCCTCGGAGCCAGAGAACGGCCCATGCTCGTCGCGCCCGCCATGAGGACCGACGGCTTCACCTTCCGAACAAAATCCGCTATGCACGAGGTGTAGCGGAGAGGTTCGAAATGCTCCAGGGACTTGTCGTCATAGACGTAGATCCTATCCGCGCCGTAATATCTGAGGTCTTGGACCGCGGAAGACAGGCTCCACCCGGCGAGAACCACGTAGACGGGCGTGCGCGGACGGGCAGGCGCGGCCATCTCAAGCGCCTTTCCCAGGAGCTCCAACGTGATCGGGTGGACCGAATCGCCCGAGCACTCAGCGAGGACGGCTATCCCGCGCCAAGCGCTCTTGTCGATGGTTGCGGTGAGCTTGTCTCCATCGGGCCTGTCTGCCTCAGGCGTGTCTCTAGGCGACCTGTCTCCCGCAGGCTTGCCCGCACCGGATCCTCCAAGGCGCTTCCCCGCAGGTCTGTCTTCCACAAGGGAGAGTACGCCGTCCTTATCGGCCTTGAGGCACATCCGGCACATCCTGCAGCTATCGTCAATAACGAGGCCCTTCTCACTCACGACGATGGCGCCGAACGGACAGACGGACGCAAGCCTCTCCGCAATCTCCGGCGTCACCTTTTGCTGATTGACTTCAATGTGTGCCATAGCGTCACCTTAGATCATCTTTCTATTCGCATATCCGCGACGAGTAGCCGGACCGCTGCTGACGTACGATGACGTCCCGGTGCTGACATCTAATGGCGTCAGCGAACTCAGTCGACCCAGCGGGCCTTAGATCCTCTTTTTCTCCCGTAGCAACGAATAGAGCCGGTCGGCAAGCTCTTCCCCGCTTCCAGTGAAACACTCCCGGTCCCGCTTCACTTCCGGCGGAAAAACCTTCTCCACCTGAGTCGGGGAACCAGTAAGCCCGTAGTGGGACTCATCCTGATCAGGCAAGTCGTCCATGTTCCACACCAACAACTGAGCATCTCCTGCCTTCTTCCTGCGAAGATAAGACGGAAGACGGGGAGTGTTGACGTCTTTGTCCACGGTAATTAGGCAAGGCGCTTTCATCTTGAGGGTGTAGATGCTGTCGTCCATGTTGACTTTGACGACGAGGGCGCCGCCGGAGGAGGTGTCCTCCGAGAATCCCTCCACCGAGATCACGTTGCATGCGTGAGGAATCCCCAGCAACTCGGCCATTTCCGGCCCGACTTGAGCCGTGTCCCCGTCAGTGGTCTGCTTTCCGCAAATTATGAGGTCGTACTTGCCCATCTTGCGGACACACTGCGCCAGGGTGTAGCTGGTCGCCAGGACGTCAGCTCCCGCGAACCGCCTGTCGCTGGCCAAGACGGCCGAGTCCGCCCCCATGTACAAAGCTTCATGTAGGACTTCTCTCGCCTGGTTAGGCCCCATAGTCAGGACGGCCACCGTCCCGCCGTACCGTTCTCTCAGTTGGAAAGCCTGCTCCAGAGCGAACAGGTCGTAGGGGTTCATCTTGGTTTTGGTGCCCTCGCGCTTAAGGACGCCGGTGACCGGGTCAACTTCAACGTTTGACGTGCTTGGGACCTGTTTGATGCAGACTATGATGTTCATTGAGCCGGCACCCACTTCGTTCGGTTGTCGGTTGTCCGTTGTCCGAACAGACGTATGCTCGATTCCCGCCGTTTCAAGGCTCTGCCTATCAATCTCGAGAATTCCCGCAGCAGATGGCAGATGGCGGATAAACGATACTTTCAACTTTGTGATTTCTAAGTCCTGCTGCTATTGAGGAAGTGGCTAAGAGGGAGCTGCCGCAGCAAAGCCGCAAGTCTTTGGATGAGGCATTCCAACAGTCGAGGAGTAATCACAGCATAACCGCAAGCCTACGAACGAAAGACTCCAACAACCTCGGGTAAGCTCCCATGTAGTACTTGAGGTCCAGCCTCTCCGTGTACTTGTGGGCGTCCCGTCCCGACGGGCCGATGTTGACCACCGGAATATCCAGCTTGAGCAGGGCTTCCACCGGCAGGTTGTAGACCTTCCCCCACCCCGGCGTGTTCTCGATGAGAGGCTGGATGTCGTCCCGGCTCCCCTGGAATCCCACGTAGCTCAGGTCGCTTATGGCAAGAAAGTGCTCGTTCACGGCGAGCGTCTCGCCGTACACCTCCTTGGCCTCCGCAATCAGCCCCTCCACGGCCTGGATAATCGCCAGCTCTCTCGAAGTCTGTCGCAGGTTAGTCCTGTGAGGATAGAAAGGCGGCAGGAAACCGACTATGATCTGCGGGTCTTTGTCCTCATAGTGCCTGAGGACCTCTCCGATGACCGCTATGCACTTGTCTCTGGGATCCATATCGGCGGGCAGGCCGTCGACAAACCGGCTGATATGCTGGTCCAGATAATCCCCGAACGTCTTCCGTACGCTGTCCACCAGTTCCTTATAGGAAATCACCTTTGGACGCCACTGAATCTCCACCGGGCCGCCACCCTCTGCCGAAAACCGCCGGGCGCTGTACCGCATCCGCTCCAGCGCCATGTCGAAGGCGTCCTCCGCCGCCCGCTTCATCATTTCAACCACTTTGCCCGGAGTCTTGTTGACAAAGAGGTAATTGAAATAGGTGACGGCGCGGGCCGGGAGGGTGACCGAGTATTCGTCCCTCAAGTCCCGGTGTTTTAGGGCCGTCGGAGGCGGATAGGTCTCGTCGCCCACTCTGTCGGCCCATTCGGGAGATCCTTCCAGAATCATGTTGACGGCGGACGCCAGGAGAATGGCGTTAAACCCCTCGTAGTGGGACCCGACGTGGCTCTCTCGCCCGACACAGTAGAACACGGGCATCATCTTTCCGACCGTGCCCAAGGACACGTACCTGTTCGAGTCGCCGGCGTACTTCTGAGTCTCCCCTTCGGTGTTGACGCACGCGAGAAACTCAAGGCCTTCCTCTTCCCGTATCCGGATCAAGTGCTCCACCGCGGACAACATACCTGCGGACTGGTTCTCCTCATCGCACACAGCCAAGAACAGCAGGTTGCACTCGAGGCTCTTTGGGTCTTGAGAGACTTTCCTGATGAGTTCCACAGCCGCCGCGACACCGCACTTCATATCGAAGACCCCGCGACCGAAAAGGAAATGCCCCGATTCGAGGTCGACGCGGGCGCTTTGGGGGAGCATCCGACGGGACAGCTGGCGCGTGTACTCCTCGGGGTCGAACGCAAGGTCCGCCAGCTCCCGGGCCTCGCGGGTTTCGACGACGTCAAGGTGGCCGATTATGAGGACTGTCCTGGGCGTGCGGGGCTCCGCCCTCACCATGGCGAAGACGGTCTGGCGCTCGAACTGGTCTCCCGGGATCGGGAGCAGGCGCAGGTCGCCGCTGTTAGCCTTGAAATAGGATTCCTCAAGGAGAGCGTTATATATAGTCTCAGCAGCCCGTTTCTCTTCGACGCTGGGCGAGACGCTGGGGATCTTGGCTAGCTCCAGCAGGAAATCGTACATTCTCTTCGTGTTCACGGGCCGCAGACCTCCCTCCTGCCCTGGCCGTTCTCCGGAACTCATTATAGGCACTTACAGTTAACTATGGCCAATCTTCGTTATGGGGCCCGATTATGCAGCCGTGTATAGGATATTCGTCGATGCATAACGGTTTCCTCTTAGATTACTGTTTCCTGGAGCAGATGAAAGTAGGCGGGCAGGGGTGCAGGCGAGTAGCCGGTTAGTCGGACGCTTGGCCAGCTAGGCAGTCTGACAGCGGGCAGCAGGGCAGTTGGACATCCGGGTAGCTGAGCACCCGAGCATTTGGGTAGCCACTCAAGTGTTCCGAGGCCGGCGTGCTGAGCGGCGTGCTGACCGGTGCGCAGACCGGCGTGCTGACCGGTGTGAGGAGCGGACGGATGCTGTCAAGACGCCCGACGGGACGGATGTTGTCATGGCGCCCGGCTCGACGGGCGCTGTCGCGGCATCCCGCAGGACGGATGCTGTCGCGATGCATGGCCGGACGGACGCTGAAGCGACGTCCGACGGAACGAAACAGACAGCCTTGAAAACTCGAATGTCCGGGAGCTTCCTCCGAGACATGAAGGCATCCTACACGTACATTCGGAGCAACAAAGGGCTCATGGCTGCGATGATCCTCCACTGCATCTACATGGGAGGCCAAAACGGAGCCAACGCCATCTACTACCCGTTCCTCGAGACGGTCTTAAAGGTCGGACCTGAGTCCTTCGGAGTAGCCGTATCCCTCTATCAGGGAGCGAATCTCGCGGCGGGCTTCCTTTTAGCTCGATTTGGCGACACGCTGAGACGTCAACCGGCGACCCGGTTCATAATCCCCACCGCAATGGTGTGGATTAGCTACTCTCTAAACAGGTCCGTCCCCGTGGTGCTGACGGTAGGGATGATAGAGGGGTTGACGCTATCCTTCTTGTCCAATCTCTTCATGACTCGCATCCAAGAGGAGGCGCCAACGGAAATGACGGGTCGGGTGTGGGGATTGGCAACCTCGATAGTCAGCGCGAGCGAGGTGGTCGGAATACTGTTTGCGGGGGCCATCGCGGGGCGCTTTGGGCCGCCAGTGGCGTATTGCACCCTCGGGGTGATGGTCCCGCTGCTGGCGCTGATCTCGAACGCCATCAACAAGACTCGGGGAGTGCCGGTCTCGGAGAATCAATGATTCGGTCTCGACCTCGTCTCAAAAAACCATGATGCTGTTTTCTATCCTCAAAGTACCGGTCTGATGCTCAAAGTGCCGGCCTGGTCCTGAGAGTGCCGCCCGGTCTCGGTCATCCAACTGTGGGTAGTCGTGCGGTCAGCGAAAATCGTTGACAAGTCAACTATTCTCCATCATAGTCGAGGGAGTGAGAGAACACTGGAGGCGTCGAAGCCGTGTCATCAATGAAGGAGATTTGGATGCACGCTCACAGGATGATCCGCTCGGCAAGGCAGATCATCAATGCTGAACTCAAACCGCTGGGTCTGTCCAGCGCCCAAGGCAACATCCTGCTTCACTTGCTCATGGGCGACGGTGACTCCGAGATGTCTCAGGAGCAGCTGGCGGACGAACTCGACATCGGCAAAGCGGCCATATCCCGGGCCATCGATTCTCTCGAAGAGAAAGGCTTTGTGATGCGGAAGACGCACCCCTCAGACAGGCGCGCCCACATCGTTGGACTAACCGAGAAGGCCAAAGCCATCGGCCCGACAATCGAGGGCATCTACAACCACGTCTTCGACATAGTACGGAGAGGGATTCCACACGAGGAGTACGACCGCATGGTCCGTCTTATGGCTCACATCGCGGGGAATTTGTCAGGGACGGAAATGTCAAAGATGAGCCTGTGAGGGATTGGTGAGGCACGGAGGAGTTAGGCACGGATAGGTTCGACCGGGATCGCTCGCATGGATGGGGTCGGCACGGATGGGCGGCACGGATCAGCTCTGCACGGTACGCTCGGAAGGACCCCCGGTAAGACGGTCCGAGAGACAATCGGAAAGACGATCGAAGAGAGGCTAATCGATGTTACAAGAAAGCCTGCATGGACTCACAGTTTTGCTCGGATACTTGCTCGCCGTTGTCGTGCCACTTGCGCTGGTCAAGCGGTTCGTTGAGATTCCGTCTGAGCTGACTCGTAAGATCCTGCACCTCATGATAACCGGGTCGGTCTTCGTCTGGCTCTACGCCTTTTCGACTTGGTATGCGTCCGCCTTTTCCGCAGCCGTACTGGCAGCTTTGCTATATCCCCTCCTCACCTTGATTGAGCGGCTTCCTTGGTACAGCAAAGTCCTCGCCGAGCGGCGGCTCGGAGAAGTCAAGAAGAGCATGGTCGTTTTCTTCCTAATGATGGTCATCCTGATGACCGTGTTTTGGGGATGGCTGGGTCCGGACTCCAAGTACATCATCGTCGTGGCTGTCCTGGCTTGGGGGTGCGGAGACGCGGCCGCCGCGCTCGTCGGAAAAACGTTTGGCCGCTACTACCTCACAAGTCGGTTCATTGAGGGCAAGAAGACAGTCGAAGGCACGGCAAGCATGTACGCCGTGTCGTTGGTCGCCATATTCATCACCACCCTCTTATATACAGGGAAGCCTTGGTTCGTATGCCTGGCCATCGGATTGTTGGTCGCTCCTACGAGCGCCCTTGTGGAGCTTTACACCCGACGCGGGATGGACACGATCACCGTGCCTCTTGCCGTAGCGGGAGCGGTATCAGTCGTACTGAGGGTGCTAGGCCGGTTCGGGATGTGACGTGGGGCGGCGTCCGTTATCGTGGGGCGTCATCCGTCTTCGTAGGGTTACTTGGCCGGTTGGGGATGTAATCAGGTGCGGCGTCAGCTATCGTGGGCTATTAGGTTGGTTGGGGATGACATGGAGCGGTGGGTTAGTGAAAGCAGACCTGCGGATGGAGGCAGATTCATGAATAGAAGCAGTTCTGAGCATAGAGGCAGGTCTGAGGACAAAGGCGGGTCTGTGGCCACAAGCAGCTCTCCGGACAAAGGCAGTTCTGCGGACACAGGCAGTTCTGCGGACAAAAGCACCTCTCCGGACACAGGCAGCTCTCCGAACAAAGGCAGCTCTCCGAACAAAGGCAGCTCTCCGGACACAAGCTACTCTGCGGACACAGGCAGATTTGTGGGTAGAACCACATCCAGGGAAGAAAAAACCCTGCTGTGGTCGCTGCTCCTGAGCTCTCCTGGCCCCCTTGTTACCGGATTCGCCGCCTTGAGCAGCCGCTCCGCGACTCAGCTGGCGGACTTCCTGCGGCGTACCACCGAACTGATCGCCATATTCGTCTCGTGGCGGGTCTACAGGATTCTAGGGCGTGGAAGCGAGCCTGATGTTAGCAAGGCGGACGATGAAGAAGGACAACCAGGCGAGTCGCAACTGAGCCAGGCGGACAGAAGCCGAGTAAATGGAGAACGTGAACCAAGTGGACCACGCGAAGCGCGTGAAGCACATGAAGAATCTGAGGCACATCACACCGGTGCTGCGCAAAGAACTCGGCTCGAACGGCTCGCCAACCTATGGGTCGGCGGGGCGATGTTGATTTCGGGAGTCGTCATGGTCTGCATCGCAATTTTCGATACCCGATTAGGTTCTTCATTAGGTTCCTCAGCGGGTTCCTCGTCACATCAGTCCCGGGGCAACGTGATCCCCGGCCTGACGATCGCGATTCTGGGCCTCCTGACCAATACGTGGTTCTGGATTCGCTACCGGGCAATGAACAAGGAGCGGTTCGATTCAGTCATTGCCGCCCAAAGTAGTCTCTACCGGGCAAAATCGTTGGTTGACCTCTGTGTAGTGGTGGCTCTTGGTGCCGTAGCTGCTGCTCCCGATCACCCTGCGACGGGTTATGTGGACGCGGTAGGCTCAGCCATCGTCTCACTCTTCCTCATCTGGAACGGTTTGAAGGTGGTAAGGAAGGATGTGGTGAGGAAGGGTGTGGCGCAGAAGGATTAGGATGAATCCGGTGGGGGATCGGCAATTTGAGGATGAGGTCAGCACTGTGAGGGAGAACCAGTGCGACGAGGTATTCCTTTTTCCGAACCAATGGCTGGCCCTACTCCCCTCGACTGTCGGTCTGAGCTAACTGGTGCCTGGCAACACTTACACCCCGACCTAATTGCAGCCTAGCCGCACTCACCGCCCCACCTAACTGCTGCCTAGCCACACTTACGACCCGACCCAACTGCAGCCTGGCAACACTTACACCCCCACCTAACTGCTGCCTGACCACACTTACACCCCGACCTAACTGCAGCCTGGCAACACTTACGACTCGGCTTAACTACTGCCAGGCAACACTTAAGACCCGGCCTAACTGCTGCCTGGCAACTGTTACTACCCGACCTAACTGTTGCCTAGCCACACTCACGGCAAGTCTAACTACTGCCAGGCTGTAATCGCGGTCGCAACTAATCACCGCCAGCCAGTACTCACACCGTGACCTACCGGTTGCCTTCCGACACTTAAGGGTGACAAGTCGACCCTCCTGTGTCGGTTGGTGAGTCTTCATCCCTCAAACGGTCGAATCAGAGCCCACCAAGACCCCAATGCTCGACCAACCATCTTCCATTTTATTCCATATTGTGGCATACTGAAGCTGTCGGACCTATCGGCATCGACCAGAAGGAACTGTTGACTCATCAAGACTCAACCGGGTCAAAGGAGTCTCAAGGGGCCCCTCACGGATTCCAGGGGTCCCAGGGGGTTCCGGGGGGTTCCAGGGGGTTCCAGGGGGTTCCAGGGGGTTCCAGGGGGTTCCGGGGGGGTCCATATTTCCAGAGTTTCAGAGAGTTCAAAGGGGTTCTAAGTAGTCCCAAGGGGTTTCATGGAGTACCACGGAGTTCAAACGAGGTGCAAACGGACTCAGAGGGTGAACGACCTACACATCCCTCCCACAGAACATCAGTTGGTCCAGACCTACCGCCGACAAGGTGTAAAGGAGTGAACACCCTGCACATCCCTCCCACTGCCTTTCGTCTGCTCTATGACGACCCGAATATCGGCCATGAGGACCGCTCCCTTTTCGTCGCGGTGTCTTACCTCAGGCCGTCAAGCATCGGCGATCTCGCCCGGAAGGTCGGTTTCTGCAGGGAGAAAGTGGTCGCGTCGTGCAAGAGACTGGCGGATGCGGGATGGCTACGCCTCGAATCCCGCGGTCGGCAGCTGAAGCCAGTATGCTGGATACCCCATGAACAGCAGAAGGCTCTCGTTGACGAGTTGAAAAAGGACTGTGACATGGCACCACTAACCGGAGAGTTCCTCACATGTCGTCTCACGGAGTTCTGGGTCGACCATCCTAGGATCATCCGGAACGCTCGTCCGGACTTCCTTGAAAACCCCCAGACTAGACAGCGGTTTGAGCTCGACATATATGTGGAGAGTATCTTGGGTGTGGAGTTCGACGGTCCTCAACACTACCGAGAAACAAGTAAGTTCAGTCGCGAGCAGGTCGACGAGATCAAGGCCCATGATTTGATGAAGGAAGGAATGTGTAAGAAGGCAGGGATTCCGCTCATCACTTTGAAAGCGCCTGACCTCAGCATCGAGGGGATGAGGAAGCTGCTACCACCCAACATACCTCTTCATAGCGTGGACCTGGAGGGGCCCTATGCTAAGGGGTTGGACGACCTGTGCGCCGACTACCGGAGAAAAGTCGCAAGAATCCTCGCGAAAGAGGAACGGCGGTAACCGCTAGATTAGTTCCCCATTCTAGATTAGTTCCCCATTATTGAATGGGAACGGAATGGGAACGCGGACTCTCTCCACGCTCCCAGTTCCTTTGAGACGTTCCTATGATGAATCTCGACGCAACGCCCCGGTGATGCATCCTGATGCGACATCCCTATGATGCATCCTGATGCACGTCCCGATGATGGATCCCTATGCGTCGTCCCAATGATGGATCCCAATGCGTCGTCCCAATGATGGATCCCTATGCATCGTCCCGATTGTACGCTTCAATGCTCCGTCCCAATGCTGCAACCCGATGCTACACTCCATTGCTCCGTGGCAGCGCTTCACTCCACCGCTACGTCCCAAAATACGAGAAGTGCATGTAGTCCCGCTTGCTCCTCCAGTCGGTGCCTCCCCATCCCCAGCCTCGGGCGCGGAAAGCCCGGACGACGTCGCCGTCCAAAGGGATTGAGTACGGGTTCTCACCAGGCTTCCAGAAAGAGCCCACGCCGACGCGGCCGTCCAGCCAGACCTCGTAGTTCTCGTTGGGGTTGATGTCGATGGCTGTCCCTTTGGGATGCTCGCCGCTGGAACCCGGCCGGTACCCGTGGACGGTATGGATAGGGAACTTCTCAGGGCCGTTATAGATATCCTCGAAGATGGCCACGACGTCGTCTGCGACCCACTTGTGGACCGTCAGGGACTTCGTCCGGGTCACCTTCTGCCCGTTCGCGTCAAAGTCCCATACCCTTATCGTCACAGTCGTCATGTATCTCTCCGCTTCGGCGGCGCTCTTGAAGTCAAAGTAGTAGTCGGAATCGTTGCGGAGGTTCAGAGAGACCCTCGTAAACGGCGAGATGACGTTGTGGTCGCCGTCCACAGCCGCTATCGAGACAGTGTGACGTCCCGGGCTCAGAGACTTACCCCGCTGAGGTTGAACCTGGAACTCGGTGCTGTTCACGTAGCTGCTCTGGGTCTGAGTCGCTCCGGGGTAGTCGATCCGGACCAGGTACTGGGATACGCCGGGCATGGCCTGCCACTCCAGCTTCACACCTTTCTGGATGGACACGTCGGCCGGACTCGCCGCCGGTCGGGTCACCACAGGAGCCGAGAGCCCGCTTCGCATCATCGGCGCGTTGTTCAGGACCTGTTCGTCCGCGAATCTCTCGTAGACCCGTTTGGCGAGAACCACTCCCTGCTCAAAGGTGCAGTTCTCCTTCGGGAGGAACCCGCCGTCGGCTCCCTTCAAAATACCCCTTTCGACCATGTACCGGGCGGCGTCCCTTGCCCAGTCGCTGATGGCCTCGCAGTCGGAGAAGGTGGTCAGGACATCAAGTGGTGTACGACGAGGGGGCGACTTGGCCATCCGACCCCCGACTAACCTGACCGCCGGATGCTGATGCTGACGATGACGCTGAGCCGTACAGGTCGCTCAACAATCCCCACTGACGGGCTAGTTCCAGTTCGGTCTCAGCCCACTCGGACGGCAACAGAGCGGCAGACGCCAGCCTAGGCAGGACAAGGGTCGCAGAGATAAGAGCGAAGATGAGGGTCAGGGCGAACAGTTGCCGGGTCACCGGCGTTTGACGGATGGAGGATGGTGGACGAGCTGTTGATGCTGGATGAACAGGCGACGCCGGACGAACCCCAGCCGACGGACTGACTGCAGGTGTTGGACTAACAGGCCGCGTCGGATGAATCTCCGGCGTCGAGCGGACTGCAGGTGCTGTATGGTTTTCACACGACACCCCTTCAACTACCCTTACGCGAACCCAAGAAAGCCACCCTGACATGAGACAATCCTCCGGAGTATGACATAGCCGTCGAGAGGGCAGCAAAGCCAACTCCCCGGCAACCTTCTAATCTGCCAAAGGGTTTGATGTTGCATACGCTCTCATGCGCTCTCGATGGTGTTTCCGCTTCGACCGTTTCAGTTTCGACCTTTTCAGCTTCCTTATTTGTGGTTCTATGGGTCGTTCCTCTCAAAACCTATACCAGCGATGAGTTGGCTCTGGGCGAGGAAGGCAAAGTTGTATTCACCGTTGTTCCCGGTACCTACACTGTGGCCGAGACTCACCCGGGCACCAACTGGTCAGCTCCGGTTTACTCGAAGACCGAGGTGACTGTCGCAGCGGGAGGTAGCGATAGCGTAACCATCACCAACTGCTACACCGCTCCGCAGCCCCAACTGGGCAGCATCACCGTTGAAAAGGTGCTCGACTCAGACTCCGACCCGCACGACATAAGTACATTTGAGGTTACTCTCACTGGACCCAACGACTATTCTGAAACCCAGACGGTCGCGGCCGGCAGTTCCGTTACGTTCTCCGGTCTTGCGGAGGGAACCTACACGGTTTCTGAGACAAGCCCCGGCGAAGGCTGGACCGTATCCTACTCAGAGCAGGAAGTAGAAGTTGGAGCAGATGGCGAGTACGAGTTCACTGTAACCGTTACCAACAAATACACCGCTCCCGTACCTGAACCCGAAACCGGCAGCCTCGTCGTCACGAAGGAACTCGACAACAGCGGCGACCCCTACTCGGGTACTCAGACGTTCAAGATCGGTATCAGGCGTGTCGAGGATGTAGCCTTGACTGAGGTTGACGAGCCTCAGTACGTGTACCTTGGGATTGGCCAGTCCCACACGTTCACCGGTCTCATGCCCGGCTTGTACGAGGTGTTTGAGGAAGACGTCCCTGCTAACTGGCAATGGACGAACCCAGAGCAGCTGTTCGTGTGGGTCTCGGCCGGCGAAGAGAGCACTGCAGATCCAGTACTCAACAAGTACACAGCGCCTACGCCTCCTCCGCCTCCTCCCCCGCCGGCATCGAGCCTCCTGACCGTGTACTACAGGGAATGGGGCACGAATCAGGATCTCCGCACGCCGACCACTCACAGCGGCTACGTCGGAGCGACTCAAGTAGTCACTGCCCCCGATATCGAGGGGTATGAGTTGAGAGAAGGCGAACCGGCCTCGTACACTCACACGTTCGGGGCGAGCAACACTACCTACACGTTCTGGTACGAGCTAGTCATCGAGGAAGAGGAGCCGCCTTTGGCACCGACCGGCGGTATCTCGGCGACGATGATGTACGGTATCGGAGTATCGTTGCTGGGTCTCGGCTTGGCGACGAAGAAGCGCGGCAAGCGCGGACGGCGGTAGACGCAATTTAGTCGGTAAGTGATGCCGGCTGACGGCAGACGCAACAGTCAGGCACACGACACGGGCAACCGCTAGACTCGGCTGTAACTAGGAAGCAAATGAATGGCGGTGTACCCTCAGGGGTACACCGCCCTCCTATTTGTCTCGCTTATCCTGCTTGTCTGGAGCGTGACTCAGGTATTCACTGGAGCGCAACGCAGGCATTCATCCGAGTCCAGCGGCACTCCGCAGTCAGCATGACTGTGGCCTAGCAACACTCACAACCGGTCTGACTGCCAGCCGGCAACACTCGCAGCCGCTGCAATTGTTGTATGCCGACAATCACAACCAGTCCAACTGCCGCCTAGCGATGCCCACAGTCGGCCTGACTGTAAGCTGACGACACTCACGACCACTCCAATTGCTGGGCTGGCTGCCGACAATCATCACAACCAGTCCGACTGTCGCCTAACATCACCCACAGCCAGCTTGATCAAATCCTGACCAAATCTCACTAAACCCTAACTAAATCATCCCCAACCAGTTCCCGAAGATGGTCTGGAGCTCGCCGAGCAGTACCGAGATACGGCCCGCTACCACGTTGCCAAAGCCCACACCGAAGGTAATCATCACAAGCCAGCGTCCGGCCTGGGCGATGGGCTTGACCACCCTGTTCTGCGGAATCGTGAACACAAAGTACGTCAGCACCGCCAAGAGCCCGAGCAGAGAGACCAGGTTGTTCAGCGTAGCGCCGACGGTCTCTGCCGGCAACTTCACTATAGCTGCGACGGCCTGGTTGATGACCTGGGACCTAACCGACGTGTAGATGGACTGGCCGACGCCGACTCCTACCATGAAAGACACGGGCCAGCGGCTCAGCCAGCTTATCCGCGGGAAGAACCGGGTGTACAGCAAGATGCCCAACGCTACCGGGATGATCAGGTCCACTTTGCCCTCAAACAGCGGGACCAGCCCGTAGTTCTTGATGTTTCCGATGGCCACTCCGATTGCGTGGCCGGCGCACGAGCCGACGAATACGGCCTGTGAGACTCGATACACAGGGTTATCTTTAAACAGCGGAAGCGACCACATGCCGAAAATGCACGCTACCGCGATCCACTGCCAGGGGTTTGTCGAAACGTTCATGTCGTCACCTCCTCAGTTCTTGTAACCGCCGGATGATTTCTTTTCCCTCGTCATGAAGTACCCGATGTTGCCGAGGACGATGAAGATGATGATGAGCAGGTGGCTCATGGACTGGGCGTCCATCATGGCGAGGCCGCGTCCCGGCTGGTTCAGGAGATGCTCGTACTGAGCGCCCGAGGACAAACCTCCCATGAGACCCTTCAACTGGCCTGAGTTGTAGTACGGCACAACCGAGGGAACTGACACCGTGACGGTGCCCAGAGCGAACTTGACGCCCATGGGGTCGACCACCTGACGGATCCAGGCTTCCGGCGTACTCATTGAGAACTGAAGGACGAACGCGAAGTCCTTGATGGTCTTGATGCCCTGCATCACCGGGAGACTGGACGTCGCGTTGCCCCGGATGTCCTGGGTGACGATGGTGCAGTCCAGGGCGAACTGGCGGATGGCGTTCTCTCCTCCGGCCACGTAGCCCAGGTTGACGAAGTCCTTCCCGTACTCGTAACCCTTCTCCTCGAAGCCGGCGATTATCCTGTTGCACATCATCGGGCCGTCAGTGGTGTCAAAGGATATGCCGACCCATTTGATTCCGCGCTGGACTAGGTGGTCGATGACCACTCGCGGGGACACGTCGGCGTCAAGGCCGGCGCCCGGGCTGTAGTCTATCGAGACCAAAACCACGTCTTTGGCCGGGTCGAGGCTTTCGATGATGTCATAGACCGCCCTGACCATCGGGCTAACCTTCATAGGAATCCCGATGGGGCGCAGCAAAGGGATTATGGTCACAGCGAGCATCAGATAATAGATGACCCTGCTGTCAACTTTCTGCAGTTTTTGGAACCAGTTCATGCCAACACCTCCCTACATCCCGCCAAGGTGCCCACGCTCTATTCCGAGGAGCGTACGCAAGCTTGTGCTGAAGCTACCGAGGGCGGCACCTAACAGTAGGGCGCGCTGCCCGGTCATGCTCGGTACGTTGAGAAGCCACTGTTGGATGGCGGGGAACTGGTCCCATAGAAGCGAACCTATCGGGGCGGCGCCCAGCATGACCACGATGGCCGAGACCAGCAGGACCGTCGCCTCCAGGTTTCTCGCCCTAAAAGCACGGTAGGAGGCCGAACCGACGTAGAAAGCCAGGCAGGCCCATTGACCGGACATCAGCGGCGACAGGATGTAGTCGTAAATCAGTGAGTAGTTGGCGCGCGCTGCTTCGTCGGCAGGGTTGAGCTCGACATAGGTTCTAAACAGCGCGTACACTACCAGAGTCCCCAGCAAGATCGCGCTGTATATCCAATCCTGGGACCGCTTGCGGGCAACTGCCCTTCCATGGACCAGTATCAAGTTGACTGAGGCCAGACACAAGGCAAACGCGGATACAACCGTCATCCACTTGCCTATGTAGTTACCGTAGATATCGCCTATTGAAACGCCAAGCCCCGGGATAGGTCCCTGTACGACGCCCGAGAGCAAGGCGATAAGAGCCACGACAAAGGTGATGGCCAAGGGCAACTCTTTGCGCACGGTTCCACCTTCCTTTCCTACTTAGTCAGGAGATCTTGGACGAAGTTGCTGCCTAGGGAGGTCACTATTGTCCCGAGGACGATGATGGCCATGACGGCCAGCTTGATGCAGTCTTGTCCGGCTATCGCCCCAAGACGCGCCTTATTCCCGGAGACGTACGCTCCCGCGGCGTAGAGTTCCTCGCCGATGATGGTGTAGTCGCAGGCAGCGACAAAGAACGGGATCTGCGTGATAGACGCGGTGATCGCCACCTGCATCGTGCCCAAGCTGGCACCGGACTCGGCTATCAAGAGAGCCTCACCCATGTACAGCCCGGCCAGGATGCTGGACGCCACCTTCTCCTGGTGCATGAGGCCAATTACGCCGGCGGCGTAGGCGTCCTGGTCGCTGGACACGTAACGGACCGTGTCTTCCTTATAGGATTGAGGCTTGTTCGCCATGGAGTAAGCTGTGCGAACCAACTCCTGAGCGAGAGGGAAAACGTTGGGCATGCGGATAGTTACCAGCAGCCGCGCGTCGTACTTCGCGGATAGATCTGTCACGTAGGAAAGAATCTGAAGCGCGGCAAGGGTGTCGGGGGCCGACGTGCCTATGATGTCGCCCAGGCCGGGAGAGAAGTGCACGGGCCTCCCCATCTCGGTCGCCCTTCCAACCGCCTCTTCCAACGCGTCAAGACCGGCTATTGGCCGCAGAGTTACTTTGAGTTTTCCTTTCTCTGAGAGATTCATGACGTAGACGATTACGGCTGACGCAACGACGAAAAGCCAAAAGCCGAAGATGTTTCCGGGGATGATCTTCATTAGCCTCTTTCACCTGCCTTTTGATATTGCCATTCCAGGCCCGGTTTCGGAAATGCTGAATCCGTTGGCATCACCTCACTTTGTCTGCGTCTCTTAACGGAATCCAAAAACCGGGCGGTATTAAGTAAACCTCTATTCGATGCGAATTTGGAAAACCCTGTTAATTATGTCTACTACACAAGAAGTTGTTCGCTTCCCGCCAAGACTTCGCAGGGGTTTTACGCTTGCAGGCAGGAATTATGTGTGGAAAGGAGACCTGAAGCTGCAGATAGTGAACCTAGGTTTGAGGACTTCCTTAGAGCTTCGCCAGCGCGAGGATAAGGGTTCCTAATGAGAGGAATATGCCGAGAGGCAAGGTGTCGGTCCTCTTCAGTTTTCCGGCGATCATCATGGGGACCGAATAGAGGGATGAGAGGATGAAGCTCAGGCCCAGGGCCGGGAACAGTCTCCAGGCTCCCAAGTACAAACCTATAAGGGCGGCCATTTTGATGTCGCCGCCGCCCATCGCGCCGGGCTTGATGAGGGCGACTAAGAAGAAGAACCCGAAGCCCAACGCGGCTCCAATCAATCCGTCACGCAGACTGAGCCAGATGGAGCCTTGAACAGGAGCCGCCAGCCGAAGCAGCAGGGTGAATACCGACCCTGATAATACGATCACGTTTGGCAGAAGGCCGTGCATCATGTCGGTGCCGGCCAGAACTGTGAAGTGGAAAGCTACAATCAGATTGAGGATCCCTACGATGCCGAGCCCGAAGTAGCGGTAGAACAGCACGAAGGTCACGGCGGTAGACAACTCGACCAGCAAGTAGCCGGCGCTGATCTTCTCGCCGCAGTGCTTGCAGCGTCCTCTTTGGATGAGGTAGCTGAACACCGGGATCAATTCTGACGGCGATAACACGGCCCCACAGTGAGGGCATTGGGACCTCCCCGTCGGCGCGAGCTTTCTCGGGACTCTGGAGGCCAACATCCCGCCGAAACTGCCGAAGGCGAGGCCGATGACAAGCATGACGGCATCGCCTAGACTTGGACCAGCGCTAAGGGACCGGAGTAAGTCCGCAAAGGGGGAAAACACCTATGAGGTTCCTCCCGGTGTCAAGTATACGCGGCCTATGACTCTCATCATATCGGATCCGCCTCTATAGTCAGCAAGGACACTCAGGTAGTAGGAGTCTCCTCCTCCAAGGATCCCTTCAACTTCATCAAAACGTATCCCGACCACGTTCTCCTCGAGGAGAGCCAAGCATCTGGCTTGCGCCTCATTGTTGCCCTCCACTTCCAGCGTGAAATGCACGGAATCAATGCCGGCCCTGCTCTCGCTGGTCCGTAAGGAATACATAAGACGCGAGATACGCACCCCAGCTTGAGCCGCGGCCGCGTTGATCTGATCAGTCAAGGTCTTCTCCCAGTCAGCGTCCGCAAGCGGCGGAAGTAGGTCGAGATGTGCCACCGACTTCTCCAACTTGGTTTGAGTGACCCTTAGCATAGCGAGCTCCATGCGGAGCTCGTCGCTCGCCTCCAGTTCCTGATTATACCTGTTGTTGGCGTACAAAAGGACGCCGACACCCAGAAAAGCAACGATGACCAAGAGTGTCGTGCCGGCGGTCCATATAGTCTTTGGTGATGAGTTGCTCTCCATAGTCAACCCCCCGAGATCCGGCTACTTCTCTTCTTGCGGCACGGTACTGATTGCTATCTGGAGGTAGTACCCCCTCCAGACCTGCTCTTGATCGTACAGCGATGCGCTCGTTACTCTCGTGACGAAATCTATCTCACTGATGGCATCTAGGATATCGGCATACGTCGACGGGTTCGACACAAGTCCGCTCAACTGAATGGTCCCGTCTTGCTCAACTCTGTAGTCTCCAAACGCAAGGCCAGCGGAAGCAAGGTCCTTTATAGCGGCCAAACGTTGGGACCACCTAACTTGCGTGTAGAGATCCTCACGGGCATCAAGCACACTGGAGGGAACCTTACTCAATATGGCCTGCAAATCGGCAATCTCCTGTGATAACCGGGCTTGCTCGATTTCGTCGGGGCGGCGCTCAGCCACCACCAGGCTTATGTCCCAAACCTTGAGACCCACCGTCGCCCACACGGCTAGCGCGATCCCCAAGAACACAAGCCGCATGACCGATGCGGAACGCTTCCGTTCCTCTTCACCAGCCCTGAAGTCCGGTCTCAGGAAGTTCATCTGAGGTTGAAGGTTCTGTCCGCTAGGCATAATCATGCTCATGATTCTGCCCTCCCCTCTGATGAGAGAGCCAACCCTATTGCTACGCCGTACTCGGGATCAGAGTCAACCACAGGACGCCCCCATAGCTGGGTTGGAAGTCCCGTCTGTTCATGCAGGAAATCCGCCAGAAAACTGACCCTGTCCGAGGCGCCAAACACGGTCACTCGTCCATCGATACGTCCTTTAGATGCAGTCCTGGCAAACCTTGCCGACCGGGTAATCTCACCTGCAAGAATCTGGCCGTTAACAAACGGGTTGTCTGGGTCAAGAGGTATCTCGCGCATAAGCCACGGACACGCTCCGTAACTGAGGTACATGATAGCTTCCGAGGCCGATGCTACTAAGGATATATCCAGATTCGCACCAGGAAGGGCATCGTGGGCATCATCTTGGCTGTGCTCTGCATCACCTAATGGGAGGAGGGCCAGATCCTCCGGTTCCGAGCTGGAAAGCGCCCCATTGCCGTGAGTGACCCACGGCATGTAAGCGCCGCTTACGGGGGTATTACTATCGGAGCCCGAGGCGGTCTTCCCTTGATCATTCCTCGGAATGGGGTCTAGTTTCGCGGATGGCAACTGTTCCCATAACCACCAACTAGCGCGAGAGGCGGGGTTGGCAGGCATCTCCACTCCCGACACTCGGATTCCGGCAGCCTTCATCAAGTACTCGGCAGCGAGCACCGCCTGGATGTTGGCGGCCACCACAAGGTGCAACGTAGTGCCTTCCGGTACCTTGACTGACGGAGGAAGGGGAATCCCTTTGGGCCACTCCCTAACCACCACTCTCATGCTATCCGACCCGCCCGGAACCAACCTCTCTATCTCGAACTGAATGGCTTTTTGGAACTCCTTCTTGCGTAACTTCGGTACTGCCACCGTGAAGAGAAGACAGGCAGACATCGGAAGTCCCGCGGTCCCTGGGAGTCTAGCCCGCAAGCTCTTGCAGAAGGCCTTTATCTCGGAGGCAAGCTCCTTGAGTTTAGGCTTTGAACCCGGATCAAAAGGTGTCTTCGCTGTGAACGTCGATACCACTTGGCTCGACGCCTTAGAAAACGCCACAACTCGAACCGGGTTCGAAAGATCAATCCCTATGCTTGTCCCTTTTGGGACTGCCACAATAACTCACCTCCGCTTGGGTACCGTACCGACTCTCGGATCACACGTCGGGACTAAGGATAGCTGTGAGCTTAGCCGTTACCTTCTTTCCAGCTCACTACTTGGTAATCGCCAAACTCCTCACCCTCGAGGTCTGGATGACCCTCCCAATCCTCAAAAGCCCCTCGCCTTAGCGTCACATCGCAGTTGTTCGCGAACTCGATGTTGCCAGGCGACACAACGGACGCCGTGTTCGCTGTTACATCGCAGTTGCTCAAGAAGGTGATATCCTTGCCGTACAGAAGGAGCGAACCATAGAAGGTACCGTTGTTTTTCATGTCCGCCTTGCCGGTAGTTATCATTGACAGCTGAGTGGTCCCAATTCCCGGCTTACCGATGTTCAGAGTAGAATTGTTCGAAGCCACGATGCCAGAAGTACCTTCGGGTGGGACTGTGATAATCATTCCCCGACCAGTGATGTTAGTCGTGTTATTGTTACCAAAGACCACATTTCCACCAAGCACTACTATGTTTCCGTTCAGCACCAAGTCGACGCTAGTGTTATTCACAAACCTGAGCGACCCGCCGTTTTTTATGATGAGATCACCGTTCAGGACGATAGTGCCCTTGCTGTTGTTGCTGATGCTAACATTACCATTTTTTACTACGAGGGTTCCATCAAGTTGGACATTGAACTGGACATTCGTCCCGCTGTTAATCTGATCGACTTCGAAGGCACCGTTGAGACGCACGTTAGCACCATCGCCGATGGTGATGGTTTTCAACCCCAACCAAGCACCCTCGGCAACGCTTATCTGAGTGGTTGAGTTGAACGTGTGAGAATTCTTGGTAACAAACGTGTTCTGCGTAACGGTGCTAGTGGGTATGGCATTGACGGTCTGGGAGTAGGTCACGTGTGGAGGAGTGAACCGGTTCAATATGGCGGTCTTAACTTCGTCCACTGTAGGGATGTCTACCGTTCCGACTGAATTCGGGATCGTAATCTTCGCGTTACTCTTACGGTCCAAATTGCCATAGTAAACCGGGCTATCGACAGACCCTTGTGAGTTGTTCTTTGCGAAGACAGTTCCCCCGGCTGCAAGTGTTCTCTCTCCAAAAATGCTCTCAAAGAGACCTCCGCCGGAGGGCTCCAAAGTAACAGATACGGTCTCTCGAACCCCTGCCACCGTAGCAATGGAGGTCAAAGTGACCGCACCTGACGCAGACTTCGTAGCTCTGGAGTGCAACGTCGACTGATGGTCCGGGGCAGGAAGGTCACCCGTTGTACAGTCAGTTATTTCGTAGCGCTCACTGAATTCCATCAGTAGCCTGTCGATGCCGCCCCGAGCTATGTCAAGGGCTTTACGACGGTGCGCAGTGAAAATATCTAGTTCCTGTGCGCTACCCTCATGCCTAACGCCGGCGGCAAAAATGACCGCGAAGATGCCCAATATAACGATCCCCGCTGCAAGAACAGATCCGTTTTGGTCCATTCCCAGACAGCGAAACCGTCTGGTCATGATCCTAACCGCCTGCCGAAAAAGCGGCCTTGAAGGACTTCTCATGCTTTTCATCCCCCAACACAAACTTGATCACGATTACCCTTGCCTTAGTTCCCTCAAATATGGGCTCTACCTCGAAACTCTTGCAGCCAGGAAATAACTTGGTATCGCCATCCACCGTTAACTCAATATTTGTTCCACTTTTCTTTATGCTAATTGTATGTCCATTACCTATCGCAGTTACCTCACTTGCGGTGAGTGTGTCTAGGCTACCTCCATATTCCAAAGCCTTCCGGAACTCTCTCTCTATGGTTTCAACCGCCATCATACCCTGATCCCGGATATCCCGCTCGATATTTAGTTTTCGAACCACCCCAATAGTACGAGAAAGGAAAGTTATTGTGGAAACCAACACGAACATCCCGACGGCCAAACCTACGGCCACCTCAACCAGAGTGAATCCGGACTGTTCTGAACGGGACGAAGACAAGCGAGCTTTCATCCTAACAACCTCCTTCGCTTATCCTCGTCCCTACCACAAAACCACGTCAACTCTACGGTTTCACCCATACCTGGGAGATGGTCCTATAGACAGTCTTGTCTGTCTTGTCATTGATCCATATCTCCACCTGGTATAGATGCGGCTTGCTGCTATCCGGTTTGGTGATACTGTAGTAACCTTCCTTGAGCCTGTTGTCATCGAATGCGGTCGTTGTGAACTTGACCGGACTGGTGGTCACATCGTATGTCCACTTCGTCCGCATATCCTCCAACTGAACTCGCGCGGCCATGAGCCCCTGAACCCTTGCGTCTTCTTGCGCCGACACCTTGGTCATGAATACTAGTTGACCTATGAGTGCCATTGACAAGACTGACAAAAGGGCCAGGAACAGCACCGTATCTAGCAGGATTGAGCCGCGTTGCGAGAACACTATCTCTGGGTCACCCCACTATTTTTTTCCAAACTCTGCCCTGCCCTTCTTGTCAAGACCAAGATAGATGGCGTCAGTGACGGTCCCACCAGTAGCTTTTATCTCAGCTTTTATCTCGAAGTCAGCAGCAAATCCCTGCGTCGAATAGGTGACTCCATCAGAAGGAGAACCTGCTCTGATGGTCCATTTGCCTACGGTCCTGGGTAAATCAAGTTCCGCCTCAGTTGGCCAATTTCCCTTCTCAACATAGCATGCCCAAGCTTCCACTCTCACTTCCTGCATAGCTGCCTTGGCCTCAGCCTCATACGCCCTCTTCCTCATTCCCGTATACGTCGGATACGCCACCGCCGCCAAAATGGCGATGATGGCCATTACGATACCGAGCTCGACCAAGGTGAAACCGCGTTCAGACCTAAGTGTTCTTCGCTTCATCATCATTCTCTCCCTCTCCATCTGATTACCTACAAACACCAGACACAGTGATCACCAGTTAATGTCGTGTGTCGCCTGGCTAAGTAGGCGAGGAGGGGGACTGCGTCTCCTTAAACTTGGCAACACCGTTGGCGTCAAGACCAAGGTATATGTTGTAGTCAGTCGAGCCTGATGTTCTCGTTGCCTTTATCTCGAAAACTGGCGTAAAACCAGTTTCAGCTGTTTGAAAAGTGCCGCTAGAATAGACGCTAAGCTTCCATAGGCCTACGGTCTTAGTCTGCGAACCATCGAAGAGGTCAGTACCTTCCGGCCAGCCTGTGCCCTTTTCCACATGCCATGCCCAAGCTTCGACTCTCACTTCCTGCATAGCCGCTTTGGCCTCAGCCGCATACGCCCTCTCCCTCATACCCTGGTACGTCGGGTACGCCACTGCCGCCAAAATAGCAATGATGGCCATGACGATACCGAGCTCGACCAAGGTAAAACCGCGCTCCGACTTAAGAATTCTCCGCTTTTTCACTTTCTTTCCCTCCATCTTTCTCAGGATCATGGGTATCACTATGTATCGCCTCTGCCGAGAACCCCGAAGAACTACGTCAGTACTTCGACTGCCCGCAGAATCGGTCCTAGGATCGTGATCGCCAAAAACCCTACGATGACTCCGACAATCGCGATGAGGATTGGTTCCACCAAGGA
This sequence comes from Candidatus Fermentithermobacillaceae bacterium, assembly GCA_012840345.1. Lineage (GTDB taxonomy): Bacteria > Bacillota > Sulfobacillia > Fermentithermobacillales > Fermentithermobacillaceae > DULO01. Next base: position 6,448 of record DULO01000024.1, on the reverse strand, counting down.
AGACAGGGAGTTAAGCATCCGGTTGACTTCGCCTTCGTAAAAAGTCGCGGCCTTTAAAACCATCTCGGGAAGTGTACCGCTGGCCTCTCCCGCGGCCGCAAGCTCGCAGAAAAGCGCCGGAAATACTCCTGTCTTTCGCATGGAGTCACCGATTCTTCTTCCTTGCTCTACCTCCTTTCGGATATCAGACGATGCCTTCATATATAGCGCCGAGCCGGTAGCCTGGCCCGCATATTCAAGCGCGGGTAAGACCCTGGCACCGCTTTCAAGAAGCGTAGCGAAAGTCTTCCCGAACCTGACCAAGTAAGAATTCCTGAGGATGCGCCCCCAACCCGGGATCTTAAGAGCAACCCTCTCGCTGAATCCCTGGGTGTCCTCCTTCTTAAGTAGGCGCCTGGCGATGACAAACGCCACAACCAGCCCGCCGAATACCCATAGCCAGTTCGCCCTCACGAAGTTAGACAGAGCAAGAAGCATTATTGTCGACCGAGGCAAGTTCTCTGTTCCCAGCAAGTCGGAAAATGCGGGAATGACGAAAAACAACATTATCAAAATGACCGCCACTACAACCACCATAACGAACGCCGGGTATATCATCGCGGACTTGACCTTGGAGTCGAAGTCGTGGGACTTGAGCGCTTGCTCTCCTATATAGGTTAGGGATTCAGCCAAGGTGCCTGACGTTTCAGCAGCTTCAATGGCCCGGACTTCCCACTCGTCAAAAAGGGATTTGTGTGGCGCCACTGCCTGGCTGAATGCCTGTCCTTGCTCCAGGCTTTCCGCCGAAGCCCGGATAGGAGCGGCGATTGCTTTCGGCGCCTCGGCCGCCAAGCGTTCCAAAGCTGTCCTGAGAGGTATGCCTGCCTTCAGGAACGCCCCAAGCTCCATCAAGGACATTCCCTTATCCACTTTGCTTACAGTGGAACGCCTGCTGAAGAGCCCGCCGAACAGTTCCCTGGAGCCTGTCCTTTTTACGGACGTGACCAGGAAGCCCTGGCGGTTCATCTCCTGAAGGAATAGGGACATGTCATCGACCCGGACTTTGTCGGTGACCCGAGCTCCGGTCTCCTTGTTTATGGCCCGGTATTCGTAAAGTGCCATCTCTATCCCCCCAGCGCTCCGCTACACATTTTCTTCTATCTGTTGCCAAAAATTCCTTTTGGCCGCTATGGTAACATGCCTAATCCTGACTTGTCCTGAAAACACTGAGAACTTCGTCCCATGTGGTCAGACCCTGGATGACCTTCCGCGCCCCGTCCGCCAAGAGCCCTTCGTGGCGTCTGGCAGGGTTGAGCAAGGGATCCGACTTGGGATCGCCCGATTCCAGATACCTTCGGCGGAAGTTGTCATCAACAAGGATTATCTCGGATATGGCCGTCCGCCGTTTGTACGCTCTATCGGGACATCCCACACAAGGCCTTGTGGTACTGGCCACAGTGACGTCTATCCCGTTATCAATGCCAGCCGCGTTCTTGACTTCCTCAATGACTTGAGCGGGAGCCGTTTCCGTGTACTTGCACCACGGACAGATGGTCCTCACCAGACGCTGGCTGAACATGGCGACCATCGAAGTGAGCGCCAAATACTTGTTTACGCCCATGTCCTCAAGCCTTGTGAGAACTGACAGCGCGTCGTTGGCGTGGATGGTTGTCAAGACCAAGTGGCCGGTAAGCGCCGCCCTAAAAGCCATTTCCGCCGTCTCCGAGTCGCGGATCTCGCCCACCATAATCACGTCAGGGTCCTGTCGCAGGATGTGCCTGATGACGGTCGCGAAGTTCAATCCGGCCTTGATGTTCACCTGAGTGTGGTTGACGCCTGGAATGATGTACTCGACAGGGTCTTCTACGGTCACTATGTTCTTCCCGGGCGTGTTCACCGTATTAAGCGCTGTTGCCAGCGTGGTGGACTTACCGCTTCCGGTTGGCCCGCCCACGATGATCAACCCGTGAGGAAGCGCCAAGGCCTTTTGCAGCTTCTCCATTACATCGGGCGACAGCCCCAGGCGGGCGAAGTCCAAGTGCTCGGTAGTCTGCTCAAGTAGCCGGATAACCGCCTTCTCACCGAAAATCGTCGGAAGGGTGGATAGCCTCAGGTCATACCTTCTGTTATCGATTATTGTCGAAAACCGCCCGTCAAGAGGAAGCCTTTTCTCGGCCACGTCCATCCCGCCGAGCACCTTAAGGCGGGTAATGATGGCCTCGTGGTGCATCCTCGGGAAATCACCGGCCGATTCCAGAACGCCGTCTATCCTGAATCTCACCGTGGTCTTGTCGGGGAATGGTTCGATGTGTATGTCAGAACTTCCGCGACGCGCCGCCTCGAGCAGGAGGTTGTCCACCATGGCGACGGCGGGAGTGTCGTCCACCCTGCCCTCATTGGATTGCGCGAGGTACACCCCTACTTCCTGACTCGCGAAATCCTTCCCTTTCCCGTTGCCAGGTTCCGCCTCGGCGTCGGGAATCTCGTAGTAGAGACGCAGGGCCTGGTCTATGTCTTCGGGGACTGCCAGGTGCGGAAACACCCTGTAACCCGTCTTGGCGCGGATGGCCTCCAGGCGGTTCAGGTCCGTAGGGTTTTCGACCGCGACATCAATTGTGTTTCCTCTTATAAATAGAGGGATCGCCCTAAAAGACTTGGCTTCCGCCGCGGTAAAAAGCTTGAGCGCGTTAGAGTCCGGCGTTGTAGCCTTGAGGTCGCAGAAGGGCGTCTGGAGCTGTTTGGCGAGCGCCCTGTAGAACTGGGCAGCCGAGAGAGCGCCCATGCTGATGAGCACTTCGCCCAAGCGTCCGCCAGATTGCTTCTGTAGCTCCAGGGCGCGCTGCAGGGTCCGTTCGGATATGAGTCCCTCGCTAAGGAGAATGGCTCCTATGCGGCCTCCCAACACTCCTCCGTCCACAGGCTTACTCACCTATTTCCACCTCGTCAAACGCGTCCTCAGGAGATACTAACCCTTGAGCCACGAGTTTCTGGATATGTTTTGCCATTGTGATCATCCCGTATTGCTGCCCTGATTCGATAGCGGAATTGATCTGGTGGTATTCGCCCCTTCTGACGAGGCTTCTTACAGCCGGGATCGCCACGAGGAGCTCGTACGCAAGGACCCTGCGGGTCCGGTCTCGGGTGGGCAACAGGCGCTGCACGAACACCCCGTTTAGTGCCCTGGAGAGGGAGTGTCTGGCCAGCTCCTGCCTGCCGGTCGGGAACAGGTCCACGAGGCGGTCCAAAGCGCGTGCCGCCGTCGGAGTGTGCATAGTGGCGATAACCAAGTGCCCTGTTTCAGACGCGGTTAGCGTGGCGTCCGCGGACGCGGGATCCCTCAACTCGCCCAACACGATGACGTCGGGGTCTTCTCGGAGGGCGTCAACCAAGCCGCTGTGGAAGGACTCGCAGTCCAAACCCACTTCTTTCTGGGTCACTATGCCTCTGAAGTGAGGGAACTGGTACTCGATGGGGTCTTCGATGGTGACCACCCGTGCGCCCCGGTTATCCAGCAGGTGGCGGACCAGAGCCGCCAGAGTGGTCGATTTGCCCGAGCCGACAGGGCCGGTCACCAGGATGAGGCCCCTGCGGTTGCAAAGCTCCACCATCGTGTCGGGAATGCCAAGTTCTGCTATCGCGGGCACCTGGCTCGCGATGAGACGCAAGCTCACGCCCAGGCTGCCCTTTTCGTGGAATATGTGAACCCTCATCCTGCCGAGGTTCTCAATCTCGCAGCTCAGGTCAAAAGCGTACTCCCTGCTATGTACCTCTTCCTGAGCGATTTCAGGCCGGTTTGTATGCTGGGCGAGGAAGCTCAGGGCTTCCTCAAGATCCTCGGGCGTCACCGGAGGCAAGCCCAACCCGACCAACCGGCCGGCTACTCTTAAGGTCGGCGGAGCCCCTTTCACTAGGTGAATATCAGAGGCACCCTGGCGGAAAGCCACAGTAATGAGCCCCAACATATCAATTGACATATATGTAGTCCCCCCGGCTAATGGGTCGTTCTACAGTGGTACGTTGACGCCTGTCCATTTCTATCTCACTGGGGATAATGCCTTCAGAGAAGACGCCGGATTTCGGAAATTTCTTATCCATTTCTTTCTTTATCGGAAACTCCGGCTATTTCTTAACCCCTTTTGGGCAGGAGGTTTGCGAATCTTGTTCCGATCATACGGGTATTAATCCGTCATTGCAACCGAATTCTTAGACCTGTCAGGCGCTGTTGAGGCCTCCCAGGGCCTCCCAGGGCCTCCCAAAAGCCCTATCAAGCCCTCTTAAGGCCTCGCAGGACGTCCCAGGGCCTCTCAAGGCCTCGTAAGACCTCTCAAGGTCTCTTAAGTCTAGTAAAACCTCGAGTAAAACCTCGTAGGAAGGGGTTTTCCCAGGCCAAACAGTCCTTAACACGCTGACTAACATGGTAGTCATGCGCCGGGTGACGCGCCTTGGCTGGGAGTCCTCAAATACTGACTACTGCGGAGCCCGAAGTCGTCAGCCACGGACGTCTCCATCGCAGGAAGTCGTCAACCGCCGACGACTTGGCCGGGGAGTCCTCAAATACTGACTACTGCGGAGCCGGGAGTCGTCGGCTGCAGACGTCTCCACCGCAGAGAGTCATCATCCGCTGACAACTCGGCTAGGGGGTCCTCAGTTTGGCTTTCTTCTCAGCGGATTCTTCTCCGGGAATCCCGGCAAAGGGTTTTCGTCCTGAGCCGCAGAATTCGTTACAGCCAGTATCGAGCATATGCGCGTGTCTTTTTCCTTCGATTCCGTTGCGCCGAAACTGACCGCGCCCAAGGAGCCATGAACATGTACCGTCTCGCAGTAAGCCGCGCCCGTAAGACCACCCTGGCCTGGACCCTAATAGCTGCGCTTATCCTTTCCGGGCTGGCCGCGTCAGGATGCTTCTTATCGGAACCGAACCCCAACGGCGGCAGAATCGGCGAAAACCCGGACGCCGCGAATCCCAACGACCCGAACAACCCTGCGAATCCTAACCTGCCGGGAGGCCCAGGAGGGCCGGGCAGTTCAGGAGACCCAGGCAGTTCAGGGAATCCGGGCGGTTCAGAGGGCCCGGGCAATTCGGGAGATCCAGGCGGCACTGGGAGTCCAGACGGTTCAGGGCATCCCGGCGGCTCAATGGACCCCGGCGACTCCGAAGACCCGGAGAATCCCGACGTTCCCGAGTATTACATCAGGTGCTACCAGGACGGTACCCTGCTCCCGGAATCCTCCACGCCGGACTTCTCGCGAGACATCAAGAAGATAGCGGCCGGGCCGTCCGGCATTCAGCTCATCGACTATCCCAAGGGTTACATGGTGAACGTCCCCACGGGCATGAAGTTCGACTTCTCGTGCAGCCCGGACTACACCCGGATATACGGCAAGAACCTGGAAATCCGGATATCCCGGGACACCTCCCCCTACGCTGAGGTGAAGTGGTGGATCTCCACCCTGCCCAACGAGTACATTACGGACAAGACCTACAGGGAAGCCAACGACATCACCGTCTACGAAGACGGCTGGACGGATATCGGAGGATGGAGAGTCCGGCTGTTCAGGCTGACGAGGACTCCGTCCGAAGGAAGCGCGTGGACCCAGAACTCATACGCCTATGCGTATATCCATACCGCAGGCCTCACCTATTTCACGCTCCACTTCAGGTCGGATTCCCAGGACACGCTGGAGGCCGTCGTGCGCTCAGTCATCGGGTCCTTCCAGACCTTCGAGCCCCAGGGCAAGTCCACGTACAAGCTGGACTTTCACCCCGTCCTCCCCAAGTGGAGCGAGGAGACCGCCGCCTTGTACGAGAGAATCCGCGGCTTGGACCACATCCTATGGGGCTTCTTCACGCCCAACCCGTTCACGCCCGAGGGAAAGGCCAAGCGCCAAGAAGTCGAGGAGAGGCTGGATTTCGAGTTCCCGGTCATCATGTGGTACCGGTACCTCGGCCACGAGTTCCCCCTTGATGGGATGCGGGACGCCTACGCCGAGGGCAAGCTGGTCGAGCTGACTTACCAGATCGGAGGCGACCTCTACGGCCGCAACCCGAACTTCGACGTCCTCGACGGCAAGATGCTGGACGACATCCGCATGTTCGCCCGGGGCGCCAAGGAGTTCGGCCACCCCTTCCTCTTCCGGCTCAACAACGAGATGAACTCGACCTGGGTGAGCTACTCGGGACACCTGTCCCTGTGCGACCCCGGCATCTTCATTGAGATCTGGCGCACGGTTTACCGCATCTTCCAGGAGGAAGGCGTCGACAACGCCATCTGGATATGGAACCCCAACGACGTGAGTTACCCTCCCTGCAAGTGGAACTCCCACGTGGCGTACTATCCGGGTAGAGGCTGTTGCCAAAAGGATCGACGTAGCCCAACGCATGAGCTAAGATCTAGGTAGAACCCTGCGTCTGGAGTGAGCCTCCGTGATGAAATGCAAGCACCCCGGCACCAAGCTCATCTACACGTTC
>DULO01000129.1 GCA_012840345.1 Candidatus Fermentithermobacillaceae bacterium | reverse complement strand
GAGTTCTTCGTGAGTCCCCATCTCGACGATTCGCCCTTCGCTCAGCACAACGATCTTGTCGGCATGGCGGATGGTGGAAAGGCGGTGGGCGATAACCAGAGTCGTGCGCCCTTCCATGAGCCTGCGCAGGGCCTGCGATATCTTGGCCTCGGTCTCTGTGTCCACCGACGATGTGGCTTCGTCCAAGATAAGGATAGGGGCGTCATACAGAAGCGCCCGGGCGATTGCGAGCCTCTGTTTCTGACCGCCCGATAGCTTGACGCCGCGTTCGCCGATCTGGGTGTCGTAGCCCTGGGGCATTTCCTTGATGAACTCGTCCGCGCCTGCTATCTTGGCCGCTCTCTCAATGTCCTCACGGGTCGCCGAAGGACTTCCGTACGCGATGTTCTCGGCGATGGTGCCATTGAAGAGAAACACGTCTTGCAGGACCATGCTGATGTGGCGCCTCAAAGAAGACAGCCTGATCTTCCGCAAATCCACCCCGTCCAAGAGAACTCTGCCCTCTGTCGGGTCGTAGAACCGCGGGATAAGGTTGGCCATAGTTGTCTTGCCAACTCCGGTTGGCCCCACCAAGGCGACCATTTCGCCCGGCTTAATCTCAAGGTTGATTTGCTCCAAAACCGGGACGTCCTCGCCATAGCGGAACGATACGTTCTCGAAGACGATATGGCCGTTGGTCCGGAGCATCGGTTGGGCGTCGGGGTCGTCTTTAATCTCGGGGACCGTGTCCAGCACGTCAAAGTAGCGGTCAGCGGCCGCCAATGCCTGTTGGAGCGCCTCGTTCACGCGGTTTAGGTGTCCGATGGGCTCGTAAAACGAACCGACGTACATAAGGAAACCGGCTACGTCCGCGATTGAAATCTGGCCTCGTAATGCCATCTGCCCGCCAAAGAACACGACAATTACGGTGCCGAGTCCGGCAAAGAAGTCGATGGCGCCGCTAAAGCACGAGGAAATGGAGACGGCTTTCGTGATCGCCCACGCGTGTCTTACGACTCTCTCTCCGATCCTCTCGCTCTCCCGCTCTTCCTGGGTGAAAACCTGGATCTCCCTCATTCCGCTCAAGTTGTCTTGCAAAGTGGCGTTCAGTTCCCCCAACCTCACCTGGGAAGCCCGAAACAAGGGCCTTACGTGGCGGTTGTACATGTAGAAGCCCACCAGAATGAAGGGAACCGGGATCAGGGTATATACGGCGAGGGTGGAGTTAATGTAGAAAAGCAAGCCGGAAGAACCGAGTAGCGTGAGCAGGCTCACCAGCATCTCCGGAACAGCGTGGGCCATAAGCCCCTCGAAATGGCTGGTATCGTTCACAACCCGGGACATAATCTGCCCGGTTTGCATGTCAGAGTAATACCTGGGTGACAGTCTTTGGAGGTGGTCATAGACCGCCTGGCGCGCCGCGGCGACGCTGCCCCAGCCCGCCACGTGGGCTGTCCAGGTCTGAAAAGCCCTTAGGGCGGGACGAGCGGCGTAGACCAGCAAGAGCAGGAACGCGAGACGCATCACTTCTCCAGTATCCCCTGCCTGCCCTCTAGCGCTATCCTCCAGCACGCCAATGAGCGACCTGAGAAGCCATGGTCCCGTCAAACCGGCGGCTGTGACTCCCAACATGCCCAAGAACGCCAGGAACATCCAACCCCAGTAACGCCGGGAAATCACCAAGATTCGTCCTATATGCCTCAAACCCGTCACCTCAAAGATTTGTTCTGTTGCCGAAATATTGTACCGTATTTCGAACAAGCCGCACAGTGGCATGAAGCGGGGCGGAAAAGGGCAGCGCCAAGCACCAATACTCTACTTTCCGGATGAGAAATCAGAGAAGGGGATATCCAGGACCGGATAATTCTTGGCGTCCGAGTCGTTAAAGTGCCACCATTCGTTTACATAGCCAACGAAACCGCACTCATTCATGATCCTACGGAGGAGGTCACGGTTCCGGGCCTCTTCTTCAGTGCAGCCGTCATAGGTCTGGTGCGCTCTTTCGCTGAAGTCGTCAAACCCCGAAGGCATGGGCAGTTCGTTTCCGTCGCTGTCCACGAGGGTGACGTCAACCGCCGCGCCCCTGTTGTGGTTTGAGCCGCGGGTAGGATCCGCTACCCACGTCTTATCATCCACCGCGTCCCAGAGGACCTGCTGGGCGGAAAAAGGCCTGTACGCGTCCCAAATCTTCAACCTGTAGCCAAGCTTCTTAAACTCTTCGTTGGCCTTAATGAGCTTGTGAGCGGTCTCTTCACGCAAAATGGCTATGGCCTCTGAATAGATCCGCTTGCCCGTGAAATTGTCCTCGGTCGCGTACTTGAGGTCAATGACAAAAGAGTCGTCCAGAGCTGTCAGTTCAACAAGGCCTTCTATTCTTACCGGTTCTTTGCCAACGTCCAATTCGCCGGTCTCTCCGTCAGGGTCGCCCGGTTCCTCTGGATCGACGGGCCCGCCGGTAGGTTTAAAAAGCTCACAGGCGGTCAAGGAGGCTCCCAGGACCATAACGAGCAACACGGCGAGGAACGGGCGTACCATCGTATCCGTGCGAGACGACCTCTTGCGCAAGAGACCACTCCCTCCCTTCACTAAGGATACCATAACAGCGAACCGGACCTGCCTTGGCTCAGGTCCGGTCCGCCCCGTCGTATGCCGCTATAATATTGACAGAGCTCTAGGCTCGTTTCTTCAATGAATCCCTCTGTGCCGCGGTCGACAGTTCCCAGGCCCTCTGGTCGGTGTGGAGCAAGTGGTGAGACATCTCCGAACACGGGGAGCCCAAGAAGTTCTCGTAAATGTCCTTTATGGCAGGGTTCTCATGGGAGAACCTGATAGGAGCCTTGCTGTCCAAACCGTACAGGTTGGCGGAACGATCACCTGTACGCACCTCATCATCGATGCTGATGGGCTGGCCTCCGCCGGCCGCGCATCCTCCAGGGCACGCCATTACTTCGATGAAGTCATACTTGACCCGTCCCTGCTTCATGGCTTCTATCAAGCGGCGGGTGTTGCCCAGTCCGTTCACGACGGCGCACCTGAGGGTGTCGTCTCCCAGCTGAACGGTGATTTCCTTCCAAGGATCGGTTCCACGGGCTTCCACAAAGGAATCGGGATCCGGGTTCTTCCCGTTGACGATGTAAGAGGCGGTCCGCAGCGCGGCTTCCATGACTCCGCCGGTCGCCCCGAAAATAACCCCGGCGCCTGAAGACACCCCGAGCGGCGCCTCAAACGGCTCTTCCTCTAGGGATTGGACCTCGACGCCTTCCTCGCGAATCATGGCGCACATCTCGCGAGTGGTGAGAACGATGTCCACATCCCTGTCGGTACCGGCGTCGTTCAACACCGACACGCCCGCTTCCCACTTCTTGCAGGTGCACGGCATGATAGACACCACTACTATCTTCTCGGCAGGCACTCCCAACAGTTTGGCGTAGTACGTCTTGGCTACAGCGCCGAACATTTGCTGGGGCGATTTGGCCGTCGACAAGTGTTCCACCAGTTCTGGATACTGGGTCTTCACGAACCGGACCCAGCCGGGGCAGCAAGAGGTGAACATGGGCATCTTGGCCTTGCCGTCTTTCGCGTCGGCGAGCCGGTGCAGAAGCTCGGTGCCTTCTTCCATGATTGTTAGGTCCGCGGCGAAACAGGTATCGAAAACGTGCTGGAATCCCAGGTGCTTAAGGGCCGCCACCAAGCGCTCGGGAGTGGCTTTCTCCCTGGGTATGCCCAGTTCCTCACCCCAAGCGGCCCTGACCGCGGGAGCGACCTGCACGATGGTAACCTTCTCGGGATCGCTCAAGGCTTCCCAAGCCCGGTCTTTATCGTTCTTCTCAGACAAAGCGCCGACAGGGCAATGGGTCACGCACTGCCCGCAATAGGCGCAGTCCGTGGCGGCCAACGGTTTTCCGAAAGCGGGTTCGATGGATGTCCTGGCCCCGGTGCCCGCTATCCTCCAAATGCCCAAGGACTGGACCTTGTCACAGAAGCTTACGCAGCGGTAGCACATTACGCACTTCTTCGGGTCCCTGACAATAGAAGGCGACGAATCGTCGACCCTCGAAGAAGGAAGGCTTCTCGAAAGCCTGACGTTTCTAACGCCCAAGTTGTTGGCCAACGTCTGGAGCTTGCAGTTGCCGTTGCGCGGGCAAGTCGGGCAGTTGCAGTCGTGTTGAGTTAGTATGAGTTCCACCGTAGCTCTGCGGGCGTGACGCACCCGCGGGCTGGAGGTGAAAACCTCCATCCCTTCTTGTACGGCGGTGTTGCAGGCAGTGACCAGTTTCTCGGCGCCCTTTAGCTCGACAACGCAAACGCGGCAGGCGCCGATCTCGTTGATGCCTTCCAGATAACAGAGGGTCGGGATCCTGAAGCCTGCCTTCCGCGCGGCCTCAAGTATGGTCGTACCGGCCTTTACTTGGACAGTCTTCCGATCTATCGTCAAAGTTACCATCTTGCTAGCCTCCCTCCCTCGATTGCTCCCGAACCGTAGTGATCGCATCTTAGGCAGCGCTTGCACTCATGCATCGCTTCCGCCTCTGTCAAGCCGATTTCGATGTCTTCCCAGTCGCCGACCCGTTCCGAAGCAGGACGTTCCTTCATGTTAACCCTGCCGATGGCCACCAGGTCGCTGGGTATGGCGGGCGGAATGTCCATCCAACCGCCGAGCACGTGATGGCCCCCAAGATAGGAGTCAATATTGGCGGCCGCGACTTTGCCGGCGGCGATGGCCCTGATTACGGTCGCGGGGCCGCTCACGCAGTCGCCTCCGGAGAATACTCCGGGCAACTCGGTAACCGACAGGTCGTCTTGAGCCACGATGGTGTTCCTCGATGTCGGGACGCCTTCCGCGGCAAACTCCTTGGACTGGATATCCTGGCCGACAGCCACGACCACCACGTCGCAAGCCAAACGGACATCAGGAGCTCCCGACGGGACAGGCTTCGGCCTGCCTGATTCATCAATGCTTCCGACGGTCATTTGCTGACACCAGAGAGCGGTAACTTTCCCTTGGTCGTCGGTCTCGATCTTAAGCGGAGCGAGCAGCTGGGCGATCTCTACTCCTTCCGCCTGGGCACCTTCAATTTCTTGTCTCTGGGCCGTCATGTCCTCGATCCGGCGCCTGTAAGCGACGATAACCTTCTTGGCCCCCAGCCTCACGGCTGATCTGGCGGCGTCCATGGCGACGTTGCCTCCGCCCACTACCACCAACGACTTACCCTTGAGGTCTATGGGTTTGCCGAGCCCGATATTTCTCAGCATCTCCACGGCCGGAACAACGCCTGACGCGTCTTCGCCGGGGATGCGCAGCTTTCTGTCTCCGTGAGCTCCGATGGCCAGGTAGACCGCGTCGAACTTCTCCATGAGAGATGCCAGGGTGCAGTCTTTCCCTACCGAGTATCCGGTACGAACTTCAATGCCAAGACCGGTGATCCCGTCGATCTCTTTGTCCAGGAGAGCTTTGGGAAGCCGGTACTCGGGAATGCCGTAGCGAAGCATGCCGCCCAACTTGGGTAGCCGCTCAAAAATGGTTACCTTGTGGCCCATAAGCGCGAGATAGTAAGCAGCCGTAAGTCCCGAAGGACCGCCGCCAACTACAGCCACAGTCTTGCCGGTCGGAGGAGCCACTTCAGGATGAGGAACGTCGCCGGCATTCTCGACGGCATACCGTTTCAGCCCTCTAATGTTGATGGCGTCGTCCAGCATCGTGCGTCTGCAGTGCTCCTCACAGGGATGCTCGCATACAAGAGCGCATGCCGAAGGGAACGGATTGTCTTTGCGTATGAGTTTAACCGCGTCGCCGGGCCGGCCGTCCCTAATGAACGCAATATACCCGGGAACGTTTACTCCGGCGGGACACGCCGAACGGCACGGGACAGGAGCGGTGAAATGTCCGGTACAGTGGCCTTCAGTTACGTGCGAGGAGTAGTCCGTCTTAAACTCGCTGAGGCTCCTTAGCACCATCGCCGCGGCGTCTGAGCCAATGACGCAGTCGGCGGTATCCTTGACCGATCGGGCCACTTCCTCCAATAAAGTCAAAGTCTCGGGATCCGCCTTGCCGTCTAGGACCTCATCCAAGAGGTCGCCGATGCGTCCCAGTCCGATACGGCAGGGAACGCATTTTCCACAAGTCTGGGCGTGGCATAGGCGCAAGAACACAGACGCCATATCGACCGGGCATATGCCGGGAGGCGCGGCAGCCAAGCGCCGCCCCATCTCTTGCACCATGCGCTCGACGACTACCTGGGCGTCATCCGGCGTGTATACCGTAAGCCTGCTCATAGGTCTCCTCCTCTACGGGTCTTCCGCTTCAGGTGGTACTCAGTCTCTATCCGATAGATTGATCCATCTGGATCACCTCACACATCATAGCACAACTTCACATTGTGAAGAAGGTTACAAAGAGAGATTTTGTGAAGTTTTTCACAGGAAAAAAGTAGCCGAACGGGCACCTCGAAACCCGGTCAATAGCTCG
>DULO01000128.1 GCA_012840345.1 Candidatus Fermentithermobacillaceae bacterium | reverse complement strand
GCGCTCATAGTTCTAGGCACCTTGGCGGTCTTGGTTTTGGAGGCCGGAAATCAGGGTACTCTTGGCCCTCTTGACCTAAAGGGCAAGATTCTGGCGTCCTGGTTTCAGGCGGTAAGCCCGCGCACGGCAGGGTTCAACTCCGTGGCGATGGACCGGCTGCTGCCGTCCACTGTTGTGGTGACGATAATCCTCATGTTCATCGGCGCTTCCCCGGGCGGTACCGGAGGCGGCGTGAAGACGACCACTTTGGCGGTGGTCTCTAGGTACGTGGTGGCAACAGTCCGGGGAGAGCAAGATGTGAACGTCGGCAATCGCCGGATCCCGGCTGAGGTCATCTCAAAGGCCGTGGCTATCCTGCTTTTGGCTGTGACGCTGGTGGTGGCGGCCACCCTCGTTCTTGCTTGCACCGAGTCTTTGCCTTTCATAGACCTCCTCTTTGAGGTCGTGTCGGCGTTTGGCACGGTGGGCCTGACCAGAGGGGTGACGCCTTCGCTGTCCACCTTTGGGAAACTCTTGATTGCCTTCATCATGTTCGTAGGCCGCGTTGGCCCTGTGAGCTTGGTCATAGCTCTCACGGGCAAGGGGGCTTCGGGAGGCAAGATCCGGTACCCCGAGGAAAAAATCACCGTGGGATAAGGCGGGTGAGACCATCATGGGAAAGCAAATAGCCGTGATCGGGCTTGGACGATTTGGCTCCAGCCTGGCCAAGACTCTGGCGAGACTCAACGTCGAGGTTCTTGCCGTTGATTTGGATGAGGAACGGGTTAGGGAGATTTCAAGCTACGTCACCTCGGCCGTACAGGCCGACGCCACAGACATATCAGTTCTCAGGGACCTAGGAATACGCAACTTTGATGTGGTGGTTGTCGGGATGAGCCGTTTTGAGGCCAGCCTGATGACAACCCTTCACCTAAAGGAACTGGGTGTCGAGAAAGTAGTGGTTAAGGCCGCCAGCGATGTCCACGGCAAGATTCTGAAGCAGATAGGAGCCGATTCAGTGGTCTTTCCAGAGAAGGACATGGGGGAGAGAGTCGGTTTCTCCTTGGTGTCCGGCAGCGTGATTGACCATATCGAGTTGGCGGACAACTGTACCGTCGCCGAGATCGAGATCCCTAACGAACTAACCGGGCGTACTCTCCGGAACTTGAACCTGAGGAACCAGTACGGTCTAACGGTCATGGCCATCAAGCGGAACAACGCCGTCAACATCTCTTTTAGCCCTGATGAGCCGCTCAAAGAGGGCGATGTGTTGGTAGCGATAGGGGAGACCGAAGGAGTCCACAAGCTGAACGCTGAGTTTGAGAAGAGGTAGACGCCGTGGATCAAGTCCCGTGGAGGTTGGTAAAGAGCCTTTTTAACAAGAAGGAACGAGAGGCGTCCGGGCTTACCGTGGCCGAAGGCCCTCCGTCAGTCATGGGGGCTCTTTCGACTTACGCCCGCATGGAAATGGTCATCGTATCTCAGGAACTGGCGCGGTCCGATAAGTGGGACGGGTTCCGTGAAGCTTTGGCCAAGCACCCTGCTCCAGGCAAGGTGTATACTGTGGATTCTTCCCTGTACGAGCGCATGTCCGGCACGAAGACGCCGCAGGGGATCTTGTGCGTCTTGCGATTCCCGTTCAGTTACCACCGGCCGCCAAAGCCGTCTCCTTGGGAACGCAGGCTGATTGTGGCCGGAGTTGACATTCAAGACCCGGGGAACGTCGGCACTCTGATAAGGACCGCGGCGGCTGCGGGAGCTTCGGAAGTGATGTTCTTGGGCGATTCCACGGACCCCTTCTCGCCCAAGTGCATCAGGGCTTCCGCGGGGACGATCTTTGGCCAGAACATCGTTGTCGATGGAGACCCGGTTGAGGCGGTGTCGAAGCTCGTACGATCGGGTGTCCGGGTGTTAGCTACGGTGCCTTCGGGCGGCGTGTATCCGTGGGAAGCGAACCTGGCGGACGATTGCTGCGTATTGCTGGGCAATGAAGGCCGGGGGCTTAGGCCTGAGATCGTGGAGAACCTGCACGAGGGCCTCACTATCCCCATGCCTGGCGGGACCGAGTCTCTGAATGTAGCCGCGGCGTCCGCCATGATCCTGTACGAGGCTATTAGGCAAAGGATGGAAACCCTCCTTTCTTGAGCGTGCCGGGCGGCATGGTATAATACCTGAAAGGGAACCGAGAAAGCGGGGGTCAGCCAGTGAAGCTTGCCAAAGCCTTTTGGTCTGTTTTTGAGAAGACCGGCTCCGTCTTGGCATACCTGCTTTACCGTCACTACCTAGACGCCTCCCGGATGGGAGAAGCGGACACCGCAGACGTCCAATAACCGGGACCGGCATATAATACTCTGGCTATGAAGGAGAACGTGGGACGGGGGAAACGGACAGAGAGGGGAAACTAACGCTGAAAGTTCCCTACGTGAGAACCCGCCGGATTCGCTCTGGAGCCCCCGGGCTGACAATGTAGGTCCGGCGTGTCCTTCGCGATAAGAAGGCCAAGGGGGTCGCATCGCGGCCAAGCCCGGTGGTACCGCGGAAGCATGAGCTTTCGTCCTTTTGGGATGAAAGCTCCTTTTGTTTTTCTGGTGCTTTGGGAATAGGAAGGAGGCTTTTGGATGTCATGGAAAGCAAGATAGACATCTTGGAAAGGCAGGCGAGGGAGGAACTCGAACACGCGGGAAGCCTTTCCGACTTGGAGTCCCTTCGCCTGAAATACTTGGGCAAGAAGGGCGAGCTCACCTCTCTCTTAAAGACCATCGGCTCTTTGCCGCCCCAGGAGCGGCCGGGGTTTGGGGCCAAAGTCAACGCCTTAAAGACCCTCCTGGAAGAGGAGCTGGCGAGAAAGCAAGAGGAGATAAAGGCCAAGGAAATCTCCGAGCGGGTGCTCAGAGAGAAAATCGACGTCACCCTGCCGGGGCTTAGGATGGAGCCGGGAGGACTTCATCCGCTGACAAAGGCGCTTCGGGAGATAACATCCATATTCTACGGGATGGGGTTCACGGTATACGAGAGCAGGGAGACAGAGACCGACGAGATGAACTTCGTCAAGTTGAACCTGGCTCCGGGCCATCCTGCCCGGGATATGCAGGACACGTTTTACTTGACTGAGTCGACCCTGCTCAGGACCCATACTTCGCCGGGACAGATCCGGGGCATGATGGAGATGGGAGGCAAGCTTCCCGTGAGGTTCATCGTCCCGGGCAGGACTTACCGCAGGGACCCTGCCGACGCTTCTCACGCGCCCGTGTTCCACCAGGTAGAAGGCTTGGCCGTGGACACAGACGTTACCTTCAGGCACTTGCGCGGCGTGTTCTCCGCGTTCGCGAGGAAGTTCTTCGGCGACTACACCGAGATCCGCATGAGACCGAGCTACTTCCCGTTCACCGAGCCTTCTGTGGAGATAGACGTGTCTTGCGTCTTCTGCCGGGGCAAAGGATGCTCTGTCTGCGGGCAGTCGGGATGGCTTGAGCTTTCGGGCGCCGGAATGGTCCACCCCAGGGTGATCAGGAACGGCGGATACGACCCGTCCAAAGTGACGGGGTTCGCGTTCGGGTTTGGCCTCGACCGCGCCGCGATGCTCAAATACGGCATAGACGACCTAAGACTACTCTTGGCAAACGACAAGAGGTTCTTGTCCCAATGGCGAGGATTGTAGATAACGGCCCGGTAAGGAGGGAAATGCCTGAGCGGCCTTTTGGACTTGGCTGTGGGCGAAACAAATGAACATAGTGTGGAACTGGCTTAAGGAATATGTGGACCTGCCGTGGGACCCGGAAGAAGCCGTCAAACGGTTTACCATGGCGGGGCTCAAAGTTGAAGACATGCGGAAGGAAACCCTTGACTTGGCAGGTGTCGTGTCGGCCAGGGTTTTGGACATAGTGCCCCACCCCAATAGGGCAGACCTGAGAGTCGGCACGCTCTACGACGGCAAGGACCGGTTCTCGGTAGTGAGCGGCGCTCCCGGGTTTCAGGCGGGCAATATCGTGCTCTTGGCAGTGCCCGGAGCTCACATACCCGGCCAGAAGCCCCTTGGAACCATGGAGGTTGGGGGAGTGCTGTCCCAGGGCATGGTCGTGTGCTCCAACGAGATTCTGGCGGGAGAGGCTCATAGGCCGGGCGAGGATATCATCGTCCTACCTGAGGGTACTCCGCTGGGCAAGACCGCCCAAGAACTGTTGGGTCTGGACGACTACGTGATCGAACTAGAGTTGACAGTGAACTACTCCCACTGTCTCTCGGTGTTGGGAGTGGCCATCGAAGCTTCCGCCCTGTCGGGAGTCCCGCTAAAGCTGCCACCGTCCTTGGATAGATGGGGATGGGCGTCAGCGCAAGGGAGCAAGCCGCCGGCGGGCACTCTTCCGTATACCGGTCCCCTAAGGATCGACTTGCCCGACAAAGACTTGTGCCCGCGTTACGTCGGGAAGGTCATGGAAGGATTAAGACTTGCCTACTCGCCGGTCGTTATCGAGAGGCGCCTGCAGTTGGCCGGCATGAGGCCCATAAGCGCGATCGTTGACGCCACCAACTACGTCATGCTTGAGACGGGGCAGCCGCTCCACGCGTTCGACCTGGACAAAATCAGGGGTAACGTAATAAGCGCGAGGCGGTCCAAGCCGGGAGAGGTCATCGTGACGCTGGACGGTGAGTCCCGTCCTCTGGCTCCCGGTACCCTAGTCATCGCCGACGAAGGCGGTCCCGTGGCGGTGGCCGGCGTCATGGGCGGCAGGGATACCGAGGTCTCCGAGTCCACCAAGAGGATCCTTATAGAGTCCGCCTATTTCGCGCCTTTGCCCGTCAGGCGGACCTACAAGAACCTGAAACTACGGACGGAGGCCGCCATACGTTTTGAGAAGGGCGTCGATCCTACGGCCCAGGGCGCGGTTGCCGAACGAGCCGCCGAGCTCATAGCCCAGATCGCCGGCGGGGTGCCTGAGCCAGGGTTGGTAGAGACCGATCTTATCGAGCATTCCACAAAGCGCCTGGTATTCCCCCTAAACGAGGTCAAGAGGACTCTCGGGGTCGATGTTTCCTACTCCGAGTGCAAGAGGCTCCTGACGGGATTGCGGTTCGGAGTGGAAGACGCGCAGGGTTCAGAGCAAGGCAAGGTCTTGCTGGTTACAGTACCGCCGAGGCGTGTGGACATCGAGGAAGAGATTGACCTGACCGAAGAGATCGCCAGGTCCTACGGGGTTAACTACTTTGAACCCGCCGACCTGACCAAAGCTGTCCCGGGCGGTCCCAGGAACGAGGAGTTTGCCCGGATGGAAAGGCTTCGGGACGTGCTTGTGGCATTGGGAGGGCTCGAGGCGGTCAACACTTCTCTCCTGGCGCCTTCGGACCTGTCAGATATGGGATGGGAGGGGGAGGATCCCCGGGCGAACCCGGTGATGCTTCTGAATCCCCTCATCTCCAACGAGTCCTGCCTTAGGACCAGTCTCCTGCCCGGATTGCTGAAAGTCGCAGCGAACAACCAGAAGGCGAAGAACCCAGGAGGCCTTTTCTGGGAGACCGGCAGGGTGTTTTTCCGCTCCCAAGATGAACTGCCCTTGGAAATGACGCAGCTGGCCCTGATGGCCTACGGAGCCTTGGAGCCCAAGACATGGGCCCAGGAACAGCGCGACGCGGGATTCTTCCATATGAAGGGCGTACTGGAGTCGGTCCTGTCCCTCATGGGAGTTCCTGAAGCCGAGTACCTGCCCGACGCCGGAATGCCGTTCCATCCGGGGAAATCGGCGCGCGTGGTAGTGAAAGGATCGGCCGTCGGGGCACTGGGCGAAATCCACCCCTTAGTCTCGGCGAAGCTGGACCTTTCGGCTCCCGTGACCATGGCCTGGTTGTCCCTTGACGCCCTCTCGACCTTCTACAGCCCCAAGCGGTACGAGGAAATCTCCCGGTTCATGCCGGTTGAGAGGGATATCGCGGTAATCGTAAGCGAAGAGACTCCTGCGGGTGACGTCTTGAGGGTTGTCAAGGAAGTTGCCAACGATCTAATTTCGGTGGAACTCTTCGACGTATGGAGGAAGCCCCCGGTGCCGGAAGGAAGTAAGAGTTTGGCGCTCCGCTTGGTGTATCAAGCCAAGGACCGGACGCTGACCGAAGAGGAGCTCTCCCTGGATCGGGAGCGCATCCTGGAAGCTCTGGGGGCGAAGTTTGGAGCGCGGCTAAGGCTGTAAGGAAGGACAGGTGGCGCCGTGGACAGGCGAGAAGTAGCGCACCTCTTGCGGACTATCGGGGCACTGCTCGAAGTGAAGGGGGAGGACCCGTTCAAGGTGCGTTCCTACGGCCGCGCCGCCGACAGCATCGAGTCAAGCGATTATGACCTGGAGAAGTTGGCCGGTGAAGGGCGTCTTACGGACATTCCGGGAGTGGGCAAGAACCTAGAACCCAAGGTCCGTGAGATGATCCTCACCGGCTCTTCGTCGTATCTTGAAAGGCTGGTGGCGGAGATCCCAGAGGGCGTCCTAGATCTCCTGAAAGTTCCGGGCATCGGCCCAAAGACAGCCCGGCTTCTGTACACCGCTTTGGGAATCGCGAGCCTGGACGACCTTGACGCAGCCCTAAAAGCTCACAAGATTCAAGGCCTTCCCGGAATGGGCAGGAAGAGAGAAGAAATCATGGCTGAGGGCCTCGCCGAAATCCGGCGCTACGCCGGCAGGATCAGCATCGGTGTGGCTCTCCCGGTGGCCGAGAGCATCGTCGCTTCGCTCCGGCAGAAAAGCATCGCCGCGGCTCTAGTGGGGGAGGTTCGCAGGGCGGAGGAGACCGTCTCGGCGTTGGACCTGCTCGTGCTGAAAAACCCCGACGAAAGCCCGAGCAGCATCCTGGAGCGCTCCGGCCTTGTGCCCGGCGCCTCCAGTTCCGCTTTGGAACAGTCATGGGATGACGCTCATGGAAGGTATGTTTTTGGGACCGGGCTGGGCGTGCCGCTGCGCCTGCACTTCGCGGGTATGAACGCCTTCTGGCCAAGGGCCCTTTGGCTCACCGGGCCTTCCGAGTTCTTGGATTACTTCTCGAAGAAGGCTAGGGAGAGAGGACTGGTACTTACAGAGGCGGGGTTGGTCAGAGAAGGGGAGACTCTGGAGGCCGCGAGGACCGGGTTCTTCGGCGACGTCGGAACCGCGGAAGCCAGGTTTCCGAAAAACGCGGAGATCGAGGACATCATGGATGCCCGGTTTGAAGACTTGCTGTTCGGGATGGTTTCCCTCTCTCCGATCCCTCCCGAGGTTCGCCACCGCAAGGAGTTCTGGGAAGCTTCGGCTGCCGGCAAAGTACCTCCTTTGGTGGACCCGAATGACCTTCGGGGAGATATCCATTTGCACACTCTGTGGTCCGACGGAGTGGCGGGGATCGAAGCGATGGTCCAGGCGGCTATAGGGATGGGGTACTCTTACATCGCCATAACCGACCATGCCACAGATATGAAGATGATCCGCGGCATAACCCATGAACGCCTGGATGAATACCTCCGGGAAATCAGACAGGTCCAAGAGAAGTACCCCGGCTTTCGCGTCTATTCGGGGGTTGAGGTTGACATCCTGAGAGATGGCAGGCTGTATCTCCCGGACGAGGACCTTGCCAGACTGGACGTGGTGATAGCCTCGATCCACCACGAAATCGACTCCAAAGGCGATGGCGTGAGGCGCCTCATAAAGGCAGCCATGAACCCGCATGTGGACGTCCTCGGGCATCCCGCAGGACGCCTGATCGGCCGCAGGGCGGGCATCGTGTCGGGCCTGGAAGAGGTGCTGGAAGCAGCCGCTACTACCGGCACGGCCATCGAGATTAACTCCTCGCCTGACCGCCTCGATCTTCCTGAAAACCTTGTGGCTTTGGGTTACTCCAAAGGTGTCAGGTTTGCCGTCTGCAGTGACGCCCATAGCCCCGGAGGCCTAGGGACGATCAGGTACGGCCTCCTGACCTGCGCCAGGAGGGCCGGAATCCCGCCCGAGTACGTCGTCAACACCAAGCCGGCCTTGCCCTGGGTGACCGGTTAAGTCGTCATAAAGCACTTTCCCCAGTCATAATCTACCAACGTGATTATGGACTAGGGTGAGGTGCAGAGCTGTTGCGTGGGAAGCGGCCTTTACTCCTGATCCTGGCTCTAGTTCTGGCCTTGGGTTGCGCCGCCGCATCCGCCAAGCGTCCCGCGTTTCTGGAGACCCATGAGACAGACGAACCCCTGATGCCTGAAGACCCTCCCGTAACCCGCCCCGATGTGTTGGAGCTCAAGATCCGCCTATCTGAGCTGGGACTTTACGACGGACCATTGGACGAGGTCTACGATAAACGCGCTCAAGAAGCGGTAAAGGAGTTCCAGAAAGGGTTTTGGCTGGAGCCCACCGGTGTTGTGGACTTGGCGACGTGGCGCGCTTTGGGTTACGGGGTGAAAAGGCCCGCGCAGACCGTGACAGAACCTCCTCCGGAAGGTTACGTGACCATTGAAGTTGACATGGATACGCTCCAGTTGACCGTGTTGATAGACGGCAAGGCGTGGAAGTCGTATCCGGTCGCCGGGGGACGGTGGACTACCCTTACCCCGGTTGGCGAGTGGAAGATAGTCGAAAAGGGATACGAGCGCGGAGGGGCTTTTGGAAGCCGCTGGATGGCGCTGGATGTACCCTGGGGTTCGTACGGTATACACGGCACCAACCGTCCGTGGTCGATAGGTTCTTACGCGTCCGCGGGCTGCGTCAGGATGTTCAACGAGGACGTGGAGGAGCTATTCGAGATAGTCTCCATCGGCACCCCTGTTAGGATCCGCGGCCCTAGGCCCGCTCTGGACTTCTCCAAGCCTCTTGTAAGAGGGGCGGTCGGGCCTGAGATCGTTCTGCTCCAAGAACAGCTCAGGGCTTTGGGATTTGACCCGGGCCAATGTGACGGTCAGTTCGGAGGCAGGACGGAAGCAAACGTGAGGGAGCTTAACGCGCTGTTCGGGGTCGGTCTTGGAGGCGTCGCCACCATGGACGTCTACACCTTGCTCGGGATAAGGGGAAGATACTGATGTCCGGAAAGTACCGGCCGTGCGCCGTCCTTTTGTTGATATGCCTTTTCGCTTTCTCGATTGCCGGGTGCGTGAGGGGTGAGGAAGAACCCGCGCCCCTATCCATAGAGGGGCAGAAGATCGTCGTGTGGGACGCTGTTGAGCCAACCTTCCCTGACGCTCCGTCCTATCAAGCTTCGGTCGCTGCCATAGTAGAGCGTTTCGAAAAGGAACATGAAGTGGACATTGACCTCCGGTTCATGACCAGACAAGAGATAGACCAGTACTTGGAGGAAGGGAAGACCCAATCAGGAGAAGCCCCGTCTTTGGTTCACTCCACAGAGTGGCCCGTTTTTCACGACGCGTATCGCGACGTGACTCAGGACGTTGACCCTTCCGCTTTCATCGATGCCGCGAGCCATTACTGGACACGCGACGGGAAGCTTTACGGCATCCCCGCGTACATCCACTGGTTTGGAACTGCGGTCGAAGCGTCCACGGTCGCGGGCGATCTCTCCGAGGTACTGGCGGAGGGGGCGTGGTTAGATGTCATTGCCGGGAAAACCGGTTACTGGTACGATTCGCAAGCGTTCTTGCGGTGCGTCCTAGACTGGCCCGAAAACGGTTGGACCCCGGAATCCATAGTCTCGTACTTGAAGTGGGTGAAGGAGCACTACGGGAGCCCGGTGGAAGACCCGCTTGCCTTGTGGCAGGACTCCGTTGTCCAGGCACTGTCCCCGGTGAATCCGTTCTTGTTGAGGTGGATCAACACGTCAGAGGGCGCGAAGATGAGGCTCCTTCCCACAGCGGGTCCCAACGGCTCGTCGCGCTTTTACTATACCGTTCCCGGCTACATCGTCTTGGGAGATAGCCCGGCGGAGCGACGATGCGCCGCTCTGTTGGGGCAGCTTCTTGCCCAAAACCTTGGGCGGTGGGCCGTGCGTGTGCTGGGATGCGTCCCCGCCAACGTAGAGGATATGTCCTTCTACCACCTGGAATGCGGATGGAGCTACTCAGACAGGATGACTCTCCTGGAACAGTTGGAATCCTACTCCCTTACGGTTCCAACACAAAGGGAATCCCAAGTGCGCTTCAAGATATCCCAAACATGCCAAGACTCGTTGAAAGGATTCTTCAACGGAGACATACCGGAACAGGAACTGATAGATAAAATCCAAGGGATCCTTAGCGGGGAGTAGTCCCCTGCGGACCAGGGAGTTGGGCTCGGGTCGACTAAGACGCTCCTAAACCCCTTGTTTGGGTCAAGTGGCCGCTTTCACCGAGTAAAGCTGTGTAAACACGAGGCCCCATCACCTCTAAGCGGGATGGGGCCCTACGCTTCCGAGTGGACTTCGTGTAACCTGCCTGATTCTCAGTCGACTCTAAGATGCTTCTTCAGGAAGGACGCCACCTTCTCATAGCAGTCCAGCTTGTTGGCAAGCTTCACTATGCCGTGGCCTTCATCCTCGTAACGCAGGTACTCCACCTCGCGGCCGCGGCTCTGAAGGCTTTCAACGATCTGCTCCGCCTCACCGACAGGGACCCTCGGGTCCCTGGCTCCGTGGATGACCATGAGCGGGCAACGGATACGGTCGGCTTTGTGAATGGGAGAGATCCTTCGTAGCAGGTCGCGGTGCTTTTCGAGGCTGCCGTACTCGGTCTCTCTGTGAGTCCGCCTGTAAGGGCTGGTGTGCTCAAGGAATGACTCGAAGTTGGCTATGCCCACGATATCGACCGCCGCTGCCCAGAGTTCCGGGTACTCGGTTATGCTGGCGAGGGTCATGAAGCCGCCGTAGCTCATACCCATAACCGCTATCCGTGTGGGGTCGGCGATGCCGCGCGCGATCAAGTGCTTTACGAGCGCGTCTATGTCCGCGACGCTGTCCATCCTCTTTTCGACGTCATCGAGGTGATGGTAGGTACGTCCGTACCCGATGCTGCCGCGCACGTTGGGGGCGGCTACCGCCAGCCCCTGGTTGACCAGGAACTGGATGACCGGGTTAAAGGCGGGTCTTTCTTGGCCTTCGGGCCCGCCGTGGATGTTCACGAGCACGGGGAGGTTCTTGGCCTTGCGCCCTCTTGGAACGTATAGCCAGAACGGTACCTCAAGACCGTCGAAGGACTTAAAACGCATGAGTTCCGGTTCGACAAAGCCATCGGTCTGGATTCCGCACCTGGAACTGAAGGTGACTTGTTTTACGCTCTTCGTATCAAGGTCCAGGACCCAGATGTCCGAGTTCCTGCCGCCGCTTGCAAGGCTAAAGGCAAGTTTGTGGGCTCTAGGGGACCATCCCATCGAGCTGTACTGGCTGATCACTCCCCGCGGTATCTCCGGAAGGCTCACGAACTCGCCGGTAAGAAGGTCCTTCACCTTCAGGACCGAGTAACCGTCGCGGTTGACTGAAAAGGCCAGGTAGCGGTCGTCTCCAGAGAGGGCCAGGGCTTCGATATCCCAGTCTTCTTTGTGGACAGTCTCCATCCGGCCCGATGCCAGGTCATACCGGGCCAGGTATACGAACTCGCTGTCCTGGTCCGCCAGGAGATAGAACGCGGAAGAATCGCTGGTCCACACTGGGTGGGTAAATGCTCCAACGCCGCCCTCCGGGGTTTGCTTGCTTGCGCCCGTCGTGACGTCCACCATCCAGAGCGCGTTGTCCGACTGCCCTTTGAGCTTGTTGTACAGAAGGTATCGCCCGTTGGGGGACAACGACGCCGGCCAGTTGTAGTTGTCGTTGTTCTGGAGGACGATTCGAGGCACCCGTTCCTTAAGGTCCATGGAACAGATATCGAAACACGCGGAGTCTCTGGCGTTGCTGGCGTACACCAGCTTGCCCTCATCCTCGACGATACCGCCAAACTGGTGGACCGCGTTAGGATTCGCCGTCAGGTTGATGGGAGCGGACCCGTCGAGAGGCAGGAGGAATATCTGGTTCTTTTCGTCGCCGCCCACATCCATGGTGAATGCGATGCCGTTTGACTTCTTGAGGCTGTAGAGAGCCCAAATCCTGTTGTCGAAATATGTCAGCTGTTCGGGGTACCCGCCTTCGGCGTCAACCCGCCACGCCTGCGGGACACCTGTGATGTTCGTTGTGTACGCAAGGCTCTTGCCGTCGGCGAGCCAGACGACGTTGTTGGCCATCGCGACATTCATGTACCTGTCTATGGTATAGCGCAACCCGGTGACCTCCTTCTCATGAGACCTCAACGTCTAGCTCTTCTTGAGAACCTCATGGAGGTAATAGAGTCCGCTTGCCAGCTGAATGGTGACCAGCTTTCGGATGGGCACTACTTGATAGTCGATCTCACGCTCCAGGAACTCGCAGGTTGCCTTCAGCTTGTCCCATGCGAGGTCGCGGACTTGCTTAAGTGTTTCTGCCTTGTCTTCAGGGGCGTCGGGGTCTTCGCATAGCTCTCTCTGGGCGGATCTCATCAGCATGCCGACGCTTAGAGCGCTGTAGAAGCGGGTGCTGTACAGGTTTGTGAACTTCTCGGCCACCGTGGCCATCCGCTGGCACTCAGGCGAGGTCATGGCCCAGTTGCGCTTCGACTCGCTTGACCCGGCCTGGGAAAACGCCTTTACGGCCGTAAACAGCGAGTTGCCCGGAGTCACGTATCGCTCCATCCTTTGTACGTGCTCGCGGCAGAAATCGTTAAACTCATCGGAGATGTCGCAGGATACGAGTACGGCTTCGCTGCGGAGCATATCCGAGTCGCTCAGGTTCGCGATGTCAGTGTTGAAGAAGTAGGGGGCCTCGCACACCAAAGTGAAAGCGTCGCAGACCTCTTTCACAAAGTCGAAACTGCCTCCGCCGTGCTTTATCACAAGCGCGGGGTCTTTCTTCTGGAACTTGGCCACATACTCGTAATTGTCTTTGGTCGAAGACTGTCTGTAGACTGCTTTCGCGAAAGCCTTGGCGTACGGCATCTCGGGCTCGCCGAGCCTTAGGGGAAGCCCAAGCTCGTCTACCAACGCCCACAACTTGGGGTACACTTCGGGCATATCTTCGCTGATGTACCAGTAAACGCCTCCAAACCCGGCATTGTGGAGCGAGTACATGAACACGGGTTTGATCTCCCGGATGAGGGCGGCAAGCGCCGCTGTCTCGGGAATGGGCTTATCCCATTTCAGAGTCTTGTACTCAAAGGGGAATGTCCACTCGACCTGCTCGAAGCCCGCCGGACGGAAGAAGTTTCGCGCGTAGTTCAAGATATTGTAAGGACCCTTGAACCACCCCTCGTTGAGTTTGGTCCCGTCGGGGTCGACCGACTTGATGCAGTACCAGGTCACATCGAGGTCCTTCCATAGCTTGGGATCAGAGGCGATCTTCCGGGTGAGGAATTCGAGCATGGTTGACCCGATGGGCTCGTTGGGGTGGGGGCTTGCGAAGGCCAGCACGTTCCTGCTCCCGTGGCCTATTTTGAGGCAGTTTATCGGATGGCCTCTACGCGAGCGCCCGATCTCGAATAGCTCGACCGTTTCGGGATACTCTTGAGCGAGCTGGTGAGAGCTCCGGTCCATCTCGTCCATGGTGAAGAAACTCTGGTAATCAGGTACTTCCGATAGAATGCTGCGTACATCCATTGCTTCTAAGCTCCTTCCTATATTCGGTGACAAGACGCCCAGTGTCCCGGCGCTACCTCTCTCATCTCGGGGTACGCCTTGCGGCACTCTTCGGTGGCGGCGTAGCAGCGGGGGGCGAAATAGCATCCGGGGCCGGGGTT
>DULO01000127.1 GCA_012840345.1 Candidatus Fermentithermobacillaceae bacterium | reverse complement strand
TTTCCAACCAAGATGGTTCCGCCCTCCGTTTCCGCTGTGGCTCCGAGGCCGGGGTGGAGCGACCAGTCTCTAGCATGCACCGGGCTTATGTCATTCTCTTTCGCGTACTCCAAGATGGCTTTGGCAAGATGGTGTTCGGACCTGAGTTCGGCGGCCGCGGCCAGGGAGATGACGCGCCGTTGGGCTTCTTGGCTTTCAAGCTCGCTGGATTCGCCCGGCTGCGCGAACGCTTCTACCCAGGTGACTCGCGGTCGTCCTAGGGTGAGGGTCCCGGTCTTGTCGAAGGCCATGACGTCAACCTTTCCGATGCGCTCGAGCCTCTCGCCGCCCTTTATGAGG
The DNA here is from genome assembly GCA_012840345.1 of Candidatus Fermentithermobacillaceae bacterium. Taxonomy (GTDB): domain Bacteria; phylum Bacillota; class Sulfobacillia; order Fermentithermobacillales; family Fermentithermobacillaceae; genus DULO01. The sequence continues at coordinate 6,508 of DULO01000127.1, read as the reverse complement.
ATGCCTTTGCGCGCCGCGTTTCCCAGACCCGCGACGACCGCCACTGGTGAGGCCACAACAAGCGCTCCCGGGCACCCGATTACCAGGAAAGTCAGGGCCAGGTGGACATCGCGGGTTACGGCGAACAACATTCCTGCCAGGCCTATGATCAGGGGAGTGTACCAGGCGGCAAAGCGGTCAAGCGCTCGCTGGACCTTGGGCTTTTGTTCTTGGGCTTCCGCGACCAGGAACAGCATGCGGCTGAAAGTGGTGTCGGCGCCCACCTTGTCGGCGCGGATCTCCAGGAAGCCCCCTTGACTTACGCTGCCGCCCAAGACCGAGTCCCCGGGACCGACTTCGACGGGGAGCGGCTCGCCGGTTAGAGGGGAGGTGTCTAGGGGGGAGCGGCCTTCCAGGACTATACCGTCCACCGGGACACGGTCACCGGGCAACACGACTACGGTTTCGCCCGGCTGTACATCGGCAGCGGCCACGACCACGAGGTCATCGCCGCGCTTGACCCGGGCAGTCCTCGGCGACAGGTCGATGAGGGTCCTAAGGGCGGCCCTCGTACGGGCCAGGGTGAGACTTTCCAGATACCCTCCCAACATATACAGGAAGGTAACCGCCGCGGCTTCCCAGACTTCACCGATCCAGAGAGCGCCGATGGCGGCTATAGTCACAAGCAGCGGTATGCTGAACTGCCTGGCCAGCAGCCTGCCTATCGCCTCTTTGGCGACGGGGACGCCCGCCACAACCGCGGCCGCGGTCATGAGAAGGCCGAACGGGGACGCAGGCGCCGGCCAGACGCCCGGTTTTATTCCATGTGCCAAGCCGTGAGGATCGGCAGGAGATACCCCCGTGGCTCGCAGGATCCAGGCGGCAGCTATCAGGAGCCCCGACACCAAGACGGTCAGGAGCCCGACGTGTCTGGCAATCCAGTTGCGAATTCTGGCGTGGATTCTTGCGTTCTCTTGAGCCATGGGAGACCCTCCTTGCTACTACGCGTTAGTTGCTAGTTGTTTAGACGGGCTGCCTGGGGCTAACAGATCGGGCCGGAACAGCCACCGGGCAGGCTATCCTGAAACCCGATCCGGTTACTTTGCCCGGCCGGGAAGGACCGTCAAGATCTCCAAGTTGAACTTGCGAACCGTATCCTTGATCTTCTGCTCGTCGAGCACGGCCTCGTCGAACTGGACGTTCAACGCGCCTGTTCCGAAACTCACGCGCGCCTCCGACACTCCTGGGAGTCCCGCCACGGCTTTCTGCAGCTTAGCCGCGCAGTTGGGGCAGTTGAGGTCCTGCAGCATGTACGTCTGGGCTTTCATCTGTGAATACCTCCTTGGGATTGACCGTAAGCCTGTTGTCTCTCGCCACTATCATCCCATCAAGGAGGCGGTGGAATCATTGACGTAGGTCAATGTTCCTTGATTAGACAAGCGTCTATTGGATTGGCATCCAAGGTACTAGACGGTCTGGTGATGGTCAGGGAGGGCAGCCAAACGGAATAGGGAGGACGGGCTCGATGAGTGGGAACGGCCGATCCGGTTAGGACCCTCCGTCGGCGATTCTCTTCAGCCCAATCGGGTCGAGGATGAGCAGTTTTCGACCGCTCAGTTGTCTTATGATGCCTTGATCGGCGAGGGAGCCGAGCCTGCGGCTCAGAGTCTCCGGGGTTGTACCCAGTTTGGCAGCCAAGCGAGACCAGGGGATTGGCACCGTTAGCGGGATATGACCCTCGGGGGTTGTCGGCGACCGCTCCTCCGTGGCCGTTTCCATCAGCCGTACCAGTTCAGCGGCCAATCGCTGGCCGACATCCCGAAGGCCCAGGTCGGCGATGAGTTGTTCGGCGGCTGCAAGGCGCTTGGCCATTTCCTCAACCAGCTTGAGCGCCGCCGGCGGGTGTTGGAGGACCTCTTGCACCGCTTTTCGCGGAAGCATGCAAGCGGCGGAGTCCTCAACCGCGACGACATCTCCATCAAGCCTGGTTTCGTAGAAGAGCGCCATTTCCCCGAGGAACTCTCCGGGCCCGAGAGACCGGACTACCTGTTCACGGCCGCCGGGGGTCGTATGCACGATGTTCAAGCGTCCACGGGCGACGACGATGAGGCGGTCCAAGACGCTGCCAGCAGTCGCGACTACTTCGCCCTTGCGGAAGTGCCTGTGTTCCATGGCTTCCCCGAGCTTTATCAACTCGCTGTCGGGAAGCATCCGAAACACCGGGACCGCCGCGGCGCAAGAAGGGATATTGTTTCGGTTCATCAGGCGCCCCCCAATCGGCGTACTGCCTAGGTAGTTCACTCCCCATTGTACTGCCGTGTCCTCCGGTTTTGAAACAATTGCAGGTGTTTCAAGGTGAGACGAGAATCTTGGGATTGAGGCGTGACGGTTTGGTCACTGAAAATGAACAGACCTGCCCCAGATGTCGTCGTAACATGATAGGGTAGCGCGACTAGAGAACACGCCTAAGTCATAGATTTACCGAGCACAAATCTCTATGAAAGAGCAGAGGGTTAGCAATTGGGCAGAAGCGGCGGTAGAGGCGGAGGCGGAGGCGGCGGAGGAAGCCGCGGTTCCTTTGGAGGAGGAAGCCGCGGCAGCTTTGGACGCTCCGGCGGTTCCTTTGGAGGAGGCCGCAGTGGCGGTTCCGGAGGAGGAAGCAGGAGCGGCTCCAGCGGTAGCGTCTTTGGTGGCGGGAGCCGGCCCAGCCGTCCCGCTGCATCTCCGGGAGTACACAGGCCCGGAGGATTCTTTGGAGGCGGATGGTTCTGGGCCCCTAGGCGGCCTGTGGTAGTGGTCACGCCTCCTGCCACTGTCAGGCCCGAACCTGTTCGGCCTGCGGGTACTGGGGGAAGCGATCCTAGCGGCAGGACTCCCGGTTCGGGAGACCATCGTCCGGTGAACCAGAACGAAAACCGCAAGCAGGCACAGTCCCGAGGCAATGGCTGCGTTGTGTTCTTGGCCATCTGCCTAATACTCGTAGGCGTGTTTTTCTTGACCGCCAAGTTGACTGGCACGCAGCTTTTCGGCGGTACGGGCATTACGCCCTCGACGGTCCGGCGCGAGCCGCTGCCTGCCGGTTCCGTGAATGAAACCGGGTATTACACCGACACCCTGGGCTGGATAGGCAACGAAGAGCGGCTCCTTCAGGGCATGAGGTACTTCTATGAAAAGACCGGTGTGCAGCCTTACTTGTACATCACCGACTCGGTGAACGGGTCTCACTTTCCGTCCCAGGCCGACTTGGAGGATTTCGCGGAAGGCCTTTACGACCGGCTTTTCACAGACGAGGCCCATCTCTTGCTGGTGTTTTTCGAGTACGGAGGCTATTACATGACCAGAGGGATCACCGGCGTTCAGGCGAAGACGGTCATCGACAGCGAAGCTGGGGACATCCTTCTGGACTACCTGGACCGGTACTATTACAACGAGAACCTGTCAGATGAGGAGTATTTCAGCAAGGCATTCCACGACGCGGCTGACCGTATCATGACGGTGCACCGCTCTCCGTGGATCCCGGTGTTTATCACCATCGGGGTGGGTATCGTTATGGTGACAGCGTACGCATGGTGGACGCAGGCACAGGCCCGAAAAGAGGAGGAAGCCCGGAGAACCGAGGAAATACTCAAGACTCCTCTCGAGCGGTTCGGCAACATTGAAGCCGAAGAACTCGCCAAGAAGTATGAAAACATGGATGGCGGCGCTCCGCCTGCCCAGCCGGGGGATAAGCCCGCAGGCGGGACTGACGACAAGTCGCCAGGCGATCCGGGGGACACAACGGGAGATTCAGGCACCAAACCGGACGACAGCGGTCCTAAGGGTACAGGCCCTGGAGGTACAGGCTCTGAGGACCCCGGGCCCGCCGGAGTCTAGTAAAGCGCGACGCGGAAAGACAATGCCGGCCCAAACTGGGCATAAGATATTAGTTCACAGAGGAGGAGACAAGAATGGGAATCCTGGACAGATTCAGCGACATCATCAAGGCTAACATCAACGCGCTGTTGGACAAGATGGAAGACCCGGAAAAGATGATCGACCAGTACCTCATCCAGATGACTGAGGATCTGGCCGAAGTCAAGAGGAGCACCGCCGCCGTCATGGCCGAGGAAACTCGGACCAAGAGGCTGGTTGACGCCAACCAAGCCGAAATCGCCAAGTACGAGGCCTTTGCCAAGAAGGCTCTCCAGGCGGGCAATGAGGCGGACGCCCGGGTGTTCATCGCCAAGAAACATGAGCTGGAGAACGTGGGGGCCGGCTTGATGACGGCCTACGCCGCGGCGCACGAGAATGCCGTGAAGATGCGCCAGATGCACGACAAGCTGGTTTCCGACATCGAGACCCTGAAAGCCCGCCGCGAGATGATTAGGGCGAAGGTCGCGGTCGCCAAGACCCAGCAGACCCTGAACCAGGTTAGCTCCGCGGCAGCCAAGACCCAGGGTGCCATGAGCGCCTTCACCCGTATGGAGGAGAAGGCTACCAGGATGTTGGACGAAGCCAACGCTGCGGCCGAACTGAACGCGGCTCCGGTGGACGAGGCCAAGGCTTTGGAGGAGAAGTACACCGGCAAGGACTCCGCCTCTGTGGATGAGGAGCTCGCCAAGCTCAAGGCTGAGCTGGGGCTCGGGGAGAAGAAGCCCGAGTAACGGATCCGGGCGGTAGGCACATCGCTTACAAGGTAATTCGCGGACGGGCCGGCGGGAAACGATCGTAGAGCACTCGATACATACCCGCCGGCCCATCCTTTGTTTCTACTGGGCAAACACCCTAGCGAGGACACGCTCAGGTTTCCACCACGTCCCGCCCGATAGTCCTAAGTCTCAGTCACCTCTATTTCGGCCCCGGGCTTGTTGGCGTCCAGATCGAACCGCGGAACAGGTAGGCGTGATCCAGGTACCGCTTGAACCTGCACCCACACGCGCTCGTTGGCGTCATACTCTTCGCCTAACAGAACACCTACTCTGGACACAAAGCCGGTCCCCGATTTGATGCGGGCTACCAGCATGCGGGCGATGGACCGCCTGATGTACCCGACCTTGTGGCCGTTCCTCGTCATAACCGCCAAAGCCTTCGGGTCGTACGGGTTATCCTGTTCCCAGACAAGGAACAGCTGCTCGCCGACGGTCAAGTCTTCGACGACGTCCGCACGGTCTTCAAACCTCACGCCGACCACTCTGGTTAGGAACTCAGTCTCCTGTTCATAGAACGAAGACACTTTCGCCGCGTTCTCGCCCAAAATGGCGCCGGCGACCAAGCCGGGGAGGCCGTATCCTTCGCTTCTTCCGAACGCGCCGTAAAACTGTTCGGCGATTGCGTTGGTGAGTCTGCTCGGATCGGTGAGCTTTCTTGCCAGGGAGATCTCGGTAATGCCCCACTTCGAAACCCTCTTCCACATGCGCAAGCCTTCCAGGAGAATTCCCTGGTTGATGAGTTCGCCCCCAAAAGCGATGTTAATCATGCCGATCGGGTCGGCGCCCTGCGGGATCCCCAGGTTCCGTAAAAACTCCGCGAGGAAACCGCAAAACGGCGACGGGACGCGGCCGGTCTTATCCAATTCCGCCTCGATCTGGGCTCTGGTTTCCACGCTCTTCTCCACCTTTCTGCGATTCTAGAACCATGGTATCGCAGGCACCTCGACACACAGTGTGGGAAACAGACGTTTGGAGTTGACCAAATGGAAAGGGGCCTCTCGGCGAGGCCCCTTGTTGGATATCGAGAGGTCTACTCGAGCCTACATTCCCAAGAAGGAGAAGAGTCCGGGTGCCAGGTGAACCACCGAAAGCACTCCGAGCACGTAGACCAGCCAGTGGACTTCCTTGCCCCGGCCGGTGGCGAGCTTGATGATGGGGTAGACCACGAAACCGGCCGCTATACCGTCGCTGATTGAGTAGGTGAACGGCATCATGGCGATGGTGATGAACGCAGGAAGAGCATCCGAGAAGTTATCCCAGTCTATCTCTTTAACAGGCAGCATCATGAGGACTCCGACGATGATCAAGGCAGGCGCTGTGGCCTCGGACGGGATCATACCGGCCAGAGGCGCGAAGATTAGCGACACCAAGAACAACAGGCCCGTAACCACAGCAGTCAAGCCCGTGCGTCCGCCCTCAGCGATACCGGCGCTGGACTCAACGTAAGTCGTGACGGTGCTGGTGCCAAGCGCCGCGCCCAAGCAGGTGCCTATGGCGTCGGCTGTCATCGCTTGCTTGATCCTCGGGAGCTGTCCCTTTTCGTCAAGCATGTTGGCGCGAGAAGCCGTGCCCATGAGGGTACCCACAGTATCGAAGACGTCAACGAACCAGAAAGAGAATATGGTCATGAACCCCAGACTGAGGGCGCCCTTCAGGTCCATCTTCAGGAACAGGGGAGCCAAAGACTCAGGCTTTCCGATGATGCTCCCGCTGATCTGGGTGATGCCCATGGGTATGCCGATCAAAGTGGTGATGAGGATTCCAATAAGCATCGAGCCTCTGACTTTGAGAGCCATGAGGATTCCAGTTATCAGAAGTCCAATGATCGCGAGAAGGGGTCC
>DULO01000023.1 GCA_012840345.1 Candidatus Fermentithermobacillaceae bacterium | reverse complement strand
TATTCCTGGGATACCGGTACGTAAGCCCTTCTACCTTAAACACCGTCCCCACCCCTCTCCGTATAGATGCCGTGCTTAAGCATGTCAACCAGCGCCTTGAGCGTAACCTTCACTTCGTCCAGAGACACATCCCCGCCGTAGAGATGATTCTGTATCACTTCCAGCGAAAGGCTGAACAGCCAGAGAGACAGAAGGGTACTGTCCACATCAGCCCGGATGATACCTTTCTGCTTATCCTTCTCAATTAGTTCCGAGTACAGCGCCACTGTGCCGTTGCGGGCTTGGGCGATGGCATTCTCGGCGATTGCGCCCCTAGACCGGAAGACTGAGGAACCGATGGCCCAGAGTTTCGGACGTGCCATCGCGAACTCGACTCCCTTAACGTACAACAAGTGCCAGAAGTCAATGAAGGGAATCTCGCCCGCCAAGGGGATCGCCTCTGCCAGGAACCCGGCCTTCTCCTGGGCGATCACAGCCGCTACCACGTCCCAAGCGTCAGCCAGATCCCTAAAGTACTGATAGAAGCTACCTCGCGGGATCCCAGCCCTGGAGACAATCCCTGATACAGTCGCGCCGTCCACGCCGTTTTCCGCGAACTCGTCTATCACGGCCTGGGTTATCCTCTCCCGTTTCGCGGGATTGAGGTTCAGGAATCGCTGAGTGGGCAATCAGGACAACCCCCCATTCTGGCTCCATGACCGGGTTCACTGTCGCGATACCCCGGAGATGACACTAGTGTCACTTTGTTCTCACCTGTAGCCTATGCTAAAGTGACACTGGTGTCAACATGCTATCTACCCCATCTTTGTCGCGGAGTAGGGTTTTTGACCGTAATCTCGCCGCGGGTTCGGTCTTTCTGCCCCAGATCCGCTGCCGATTAGGGTCCCAAGCCCTAGAACCGCTGTGATGTGGGGTTCTGAGCCCTAATCCCGCAGTGAATTCGGGCTTTCTGCCCTAGTTCCGCCGCCGATTAGGGTTCTAAGCCCTAGAATTGCTGTGATGTAGGGCTCTGAGCCCTAATCTCGCCGTGGATTCGGGCTTTCTGCCACGAAGTCGGGCCTTCTCCGGTTGACTACTAGCCTACTTGTCATCCCCTGCGGACTGCACTATAATCGTTTCATTGCGAACGTTCTCTAGCGAACAATTCTGGCTGTCGCGCGACTCGCGGAGACTCATCGCTGGTGTCTAGCTGATGCCTAGCAGCGGATGAGACCAAACAGGGTATTTGCAGCAGTATCGTGCCGGTCCAGAACGAGTTCACCGGGTTCACCGGGTTCACCGTTTTCGCATGTGTTCGCACTGGCGGGTGTTTGACGTTAGCGTACTTAATCGCGCGTCTCCGCGCGTGTTTGCGGTGTTCGCGTGTTTGCGCGTGTTCGCGGTGTTTCCACGCGCCGCTCGAAGCAACTCCAGCACGCGCAAAACGACATCATCACTAACGGAGGAAGCGGCTATGTCCGAACGAACTGACGAGCTTGAACAGCTGTTAAGAGATGTCGGCCGGAGTTTTTTCGGGTTGATGCATGACGCCACCGAACGGTTCCAACTGCCGCCGGGGGCCAAACCGGTAATCCACTCCATCCTTACGGAACCGGGGGTGACAGTCAGCGAAATATCCCGGAAGGCCGGCGTATCCAAGTCTCACGTCTCCAAGATAGTTGAAGCGTTATCCGGGAAGGGGCTTCTAGAGAAGAGGCCCGACCCTTCCGACCAGCGCCTCACTCGAATCTACCTGACCAAACAGGCCGAGGACAATTTCAGGGCCATCCGGGACGAGAGGCGCAGACGCCTATCCGAAGTCGCCGCCGGAATGCCGCCTGGCAAACTGGATGAGGTGATTGAGGGGCTGCGGACTTTGAAGGATTCGCTGGATGCCTATAGCGCGCGGAACGCTAACGGTGAAGGTGGAGGGCAACAGGACAAGTAGGAGCTGAAAGCACAGGAGCTTCGCACAATAGGACCAAACTTGCCGGCGCAAACAAAGCAGAGAACCCTTCCAAAACAAATGAAACCGGCAAGCTCAGACGAACAAAAGAGGATGATTTGATAGATGATTCGACTGGCCAAATACTTAAGACCTTTCGTTCTTTTCATCGCGGCGGCCCTGGTGTTGGTGTACCTGCAGGCTTGGGCGGAACTGAGCCTCCCCAACCTCATGGCCGAAATCGTGGACAAGGGAATCGTCCGCGGTGACACCGCCCTCATCTGGCGAGTCGGCGGCAGAATGCTTCTAGTCACACTGGGAGGCACCGTCGCGGCGGTTATCGGAGGATTTCTCTCAGCCAGGATTTCCTCCGGGTTCGGCCGCGACCTCCGCAACCGGGTCTTTGCCCACGTCCAGGAATTCTCCTTGCGTGAGTTCGACAAGTTCGGGACGGCTTCACTTATCACCCGAACCACGAACGACATCAGCCAGGTGCAGCAGGTAGTCCAGATGTCTCTCACAATGGTCGTACGAGCTCCAATGATGTTCTTGGGCGGGGTGATGATGACTACCGCGAGGGACCCTCGCCTGTCCCTTACGCTCCTTGCCGTACTTCCAGTAATCATTGGTGCAATCACCTTCGTTACCAAGAAGGGCATGCCTATGTTCAAGGCCATGCAGAAGAAGCTGGACAAGTTGAACCTGGTGTTGCGGGAAAACCTCACCGGGATCCGCGTGATAAGGGCGTTCAACAGGACGGATTATGAGGCGGCAAGGTTTAACGACGCCAACCGGGATCTGACCCAGACGGCCCTTCGGGTGCAGCGTATCATGGCAGTCCTCATGCCGATAATGATGCTCACCATGAACCTGATCGCCATCGCCATCATCTGGATAGGAAGCCACAGGATCGACACCGGCCTATTGGAGGTAGGCGGTTTGATGGCGTTCATCCAGTATTCCATGCACATCCTGATGTCTCTGGTCATGGTTTCCATGATTTTCGTGATGCTCCCGCGGGCGTCGGCGTCCGCGGACAGGATCAATGAAGTGCTGGAGTGCGTGCCATCAATCGCGGACCCCGTAGCCACTGGTACGACCGTAGCTACTGGTACGACCGCAGATGCCGGTATGGTTTCCGGAGACGCGGAGGCGTCGCAACCTGCCAAGGAACCTGAAACTGCCAAGAAGCCGGATGAACAGGCGGAAGAAAGCCGGCAGGCACGCGGAGCGCGCCTGGAATTCCGTGACGTCACCTTCAGTTATCCCGGCGCCGAGGCTCCCGCGATCAGGAACATCTCATTTGAGGCGAACCCCGGCGAGGTGACGGCCATTATCGGAGGCACGGGCTCGGGCAAGTCCACCCTGGTAAACCTCATACCCCGGTTCTATGACGTGGATAGCGGCGTCATCTTGATGGACGGAGTGGACATCCGGCAGATGACTCAAGAAGAGCTCAGGGCACGAATCGGGCTCGTCCCGCAGAAAGCCGTGCTGTTCACCGGTTCGGTGGCCGACAACATCCGTTTTGGGAAAGAAGACGCTTCAATTGAAGAAGTCACCCGCGCGGCAGAAGTCGCCCAGGCCAGAGAGTTCATCTCAGAGATGCAACAGGGGTTCGACTCCCCCATATCCCAAGGAGGAACCAACGTTTCGGGAGGCCAGCGCCAGCGCCTCGCCATAGCCCGGGCGCTGGTGAGAAAGCCCGACATCCTGATATTCGACGACAGTTTCAGCGCCCTGGACTACAGGACCGACGCCCGGCTCAGAGCAGCGCTGCGTGAGTACACCCGGGACGCCACAGTCCTCATAGTCGCCCAACGAGTAGCCACGGTCATGGACGCGGACCGGATAATTGTCTTGGACGAGGGGCGCTTGGTCGGCAACGGAACACACAAACAGCTGATGGAGACCTGCGAAGTCTACCGCGAGATTGTCTTGTCCCAGCTGTCCGAGGAGGAAGTAGCATGAGCGACCGACGCCACGAATCTTACGGTAGACCTGACGGGGCACGGCCAGGTAGCAGACTGCCTGAAGCGCAAGCCGGCAGGCCGGGACCGCAGCGCCCCTTCGGTGGCCCGATGGGAGGTCCCGGGAGAGGCCGTAGAATGCTCATGCCCGGCGAAAAGCCCAAAGACTTCCGCGGCACCTTGAAGCGGTTGATCAAGTATTTGTGGCCGCGCAGATGGCAGTTGGCCACGGTCTTCTTCTTTGCGGCCCTAAGCACGGTATTCTCCATCCTGAGCCCGAAGGTCATGGGCAAGGCCACGACCAAACTCCTGGAAGGCGTCATGATGAAGATGGCCGGTGTCCCGGGCGCTTCCATCGACTTCGAGTACATTCGGAACGTCCTCCTGACGCTCGTAGCGCTGTACGCTTTGAGCACTCTCTTCAACTACATCCAGCACTTCGTCATGGCGGGAGTGGCTCAAAGCACGGTCTACCAGATGCGGAAAGACGTCATGGCCAAGCTCTCCCGGCTTCCCCTGAAGTACTTCGATTCTCGGACTCACGGTGAAATCCTAAGCCGCGTCGTCAATGACGTGGATATGGTCAGTTCAACGCTCCCCCAGAGCCTGACGCAGCTGATAACGGCATCGGTGACTCTCGTTGGAACGGCCGTCATGATGCTTTCCATCAGCCCGCTGTTGACCCTGATTACCGTGGTCACGCTGCCGCTGTCCGTGCTTGTCACCATGGGCGTCGCCAAGCGCTCCCAGGGATACTTCATGGGCCAGGCGCGCACGCTGGGCGAACTCAACGGTCACGTGGAAGAGATGTACACGGGCCACAAGCTAGTCAAAGCGTTCGGGCGAGAGTCCCAGTCAATCCAGGCTTTCAAAGAAATCAACGAGAGGCTGTACGAGAACGGGTGGAGAGCCCAGTTCATGGCCAGCATCATGTTCCCGCTGATGGGCTTCGTCAACAACCTTGGGTACGTAATAGTCTCGGTGGCGGGAGGCCTTCTCGTGATGCGGCAGGCCATCGCCATCGGCGACATTCAAGCGTTTATCAACTACTCCCGGCAGTTCACCCAGCCCATAAGCCAGACAGCCAACATCGCCAACATCATCCAGTCCACCGTCGCTTCGGCCGAAAGGGTCTTTGAGGTGCTGGACGAGGCCGAGGAAGCCCCGGACAAGGAAGACGCTCCGGTCCTTCAGGATGTCAAGGGCCTCGTGGAGTTCAAGGACGTGCGGTTCCGGTACAAGGAAGACGTCCCCCTCATAGAAAACCTGTCCATTACCGCCAAACCGGGTCAGACCATAGCCATCGTCGGGCCGACAGGCGCCGGCAAGACCACGCTGGTAAACCTGCTTATGAGATTCTATGAGGTGAACGACGGAGTCATCGCCCTGGACGGTTACAACATCACCGAACTGAGACGTGGGGATCTCCGCACCAAGTTCGGAATGGTGCTGCAGGATACATGGCTTTTCAACGGCACGATCCGGGACAACATCGCCTACGGACGGCCCGGAGCTACTATGGAGGAAATCGTGGCGGCGGCGAAGACCGCTCGCGCCGACCACTTCATAAGGACCCTCCCCGAGGGCTACGAAACCGTGCTTAACGAGGAGGCCTCGAACATCTCTCAAGGGCAGATGCAGCTTCTGACCATCGCCCGCGCGGTCTTGGCCGATCCGGCCATCTTGATCCTGGACGAGGCCACCAGCAGCGTGGACACCCGGACAGAACTCCTGGTCCAAGAGGCAATGCAGGAGTTGATGAAGGGACGGACTAGTTTTGTCATCGCCCACAGACTATCAACTGTCCGAAACGCCGATCTGATTTTGGTCATGGACAACGGAACCATCGTTGAGCAGGGAAAACACCACGAATTACTTGCGAAGGGCGGCTTTTACGCGGAGCTTTACAACAGCCAGTTCTATGGCAGGGAAAGGGAAAAGAGGGCTGGATAGGCCGTCACGCAAGCCATCCATCGTTGCCTAATATCTGTTAAAAGGCTATTATGGTGGCACAGTGACGGAGACCACTCCGGCGCAGAGCAACAAATGGCTCCTACGGGGCAAGGTCTCGTAGGAGCCTTATGCATCATCGAGACGTCTAGCCCGTAGTAGTAGAGATACAGTTCCACAATCAGGCGTGTGGTTCCAGGGAGATGGGAGTATGCGAGCAGGTCGGGCGCCGGCGACGGTCCGCCGTGTGGTGGACGCACTTAACGCGCTGGTACAAGACCTAAATGACGATAGCTGGCACAAGAGCGTCGTCCACGAAACCATTCAACGGTTGGAGTCGAGGGACTTCAACCTAGTGGTCATGGGCTTGTTCAAAAGAGGCAAGTCCTCGGTCATCAACGCGCTCATAGGCGACAACGTTCTGCCCGTTGACGTAGTGCCCCTGACGTCGGCGGGGACCTTGTTGTCCTATGGAGATACGCCGTCAGCCACCGTATACTACCTGGACGGGCGCGACCGCGCCATCCCCGTCTCAGAATTGGCCGAGTACGTCACGGAAGAAAAGAACCCGTGCAACGAGAAGCAGGTGTCTTACGTACAGGTCAAGTTGCCATCCCCTCTACTTCAGGAAGGCTTGCGCGTAGTCGACACGCCTGGTACCGGCTCCACTCTGGAGCACAACTCCGCCGCGGCCCGGCAGTGGATCCCCCGGGCGGACGCCATAGTGTTCGTGCTGTCGGTAGACCCTCCCATATCCCAGGCGGAGATCGATTATGTAAAGCAGACCCATAAGCAGGCTTCCCGCGTGGTGTTCGTGCTCAACAAGGCTGACTACGCCGCGCCTGGGCAGCTCGCCAACATACTCAAGTTCACAGAGTCAGTGCTGGAACACGAGGCCGGTGTCCCCAACCCGAGGGTCATCCCGATGTCCGCGAAACTGGCGCTCGAAGCCTTGGCGCAGGGACCTGATTCTGACCTGCTCCAGGCCAGCGGCATACTGGAACTGAGGAAGTGGATAGCTTCCACCGTCATCGCTGACTGCGACGCCATGCTGGTGGAGTCCGCTACCCGCAAAGCCCTCACCCTCATAAGCCAGCTCGAGTTCGAGACGCGTCTGGCTCTCGAAGCCGCGAGGGCGGACGAGGAGAGCCTTGAGGAAAAGATCAATATCATCGCCAAGCTCACTCAGACCATGTCCTATCGCAGGACTGACCTGGAGCACCTGTTGGACGCGGCCGTCCAGCAGCTTACATCGGATATAGGCCGGCGCCTTGACGACGCGTACCGTGCGCTCCTACCTGCCCTGGACCGCTTTGTGGACGAGACGATGGACGCTGAAGAAGCCGTACCGGTCCGCAGGTTAGAAGGAGTGATTATGGAGCGCATCCAACAGGGCATCACCAACCTGATGGACGAGTACAGGGTCGAAGAGCAGAAGCGGCTAGAAGACGGACTCGAAGCCATAAGGCGCCGCTTCGCCGACGAATCGGATGACGTGGTAAGGGACGCGCAGAGAACCGTCTCAGAGTATTTCAACATAATCCCGCCCGAGACTCCGGTGCGCCTTGAGCTGGCCGAACCGCGAGGGTTCTATTACAGGTACGACACGGTCGAACCCACGCTGCACGCCATCGTTCACAGTCTGGAGAAGCTCCTCCCTTCCCGCATTGCCAGAGACCGCCTGAGGCAAAGGCTCAAGAGGCGGGCAAGCAGCCTTCTGGATATGCAAATGGGGAGAGTAAGATTTGACTTCGCCAAACGGGTGAAACAGACCACCCGGCACATAGAGCGGGAATCCCTTGAGAGGATCAGCCGCGTGGCGGAGGGATTGGCCGCGGCGTTAAGTATGTCCCGCGAAGTCCATGATTCCGAGAAACGGCACTCCCGCGTAGCGGAGCTAGAAGCAAAACTGGCCAGGCTGGGCCAACTGAAAGGGCGGCTGGCCAGCTAAGACCGGTCAAGTGCCGGGAGTCCTTCACGTGCTGGAAGCTTGCGATAACTCCTCTTACGCTATCCCCAGGCACCTCTTGCCCGCAAGCACGACGCGCCGGACCAATTCAGGAATTGTCCTCCCGGTAGCCGGGTCTATCACCGAGCTGTGAACGTGCGGGATTATGAGGGGCGGCCCGAACTCCAGACACGCTTCTAAGAGCTCTCCCACATTATCCGGAGTAATGCCCCCGGTGGGCTCGAGAACGGGCAGTCCCGCTTCCTTGGTGCTCTTGGCCACAGCGATGACCTCGGGCAGCTTCTTGGTGCCTCCGATCGGGAACAGCTTTATGGATTTTCCACCCACATCGCTTACCATCTTTATCGCGGTATCCACCGGCACCCTCGCGGGTTCTGAAGCCTTTTCGCTTACGGGGCCCGTCGACACGACGACTATCCCCGGAGTTCCTGACGGCGAAATCAAGGCGTTGACCACGTTGTCTTGGGCGATTCCGCGAGTTTCAAGGGCGCCGATAGTGTATCCGACGGCGGGAAACACCTGATTTAGATGCCCCGGGTTCAGCCGAAGGGCAAGGTCTACCACGCGCCTCCACTGGCTCGAATCCCCACCGCCCAGGCCGATGCTGACCATTCCGGTTAGCTCTTTGATTTTCAAGCATATTTCCATCGCTTGGTCCAGAGAAGGATAGTCTTTCAAGACAATACCCAGGACCCCGTAACCCTCCGACGCCTCCCACACTTCTTTAGCGTTGTCTTCGTCCGCGACCAGGAAGTTGTACAGGAGCCGACCTCCCTGGGCATGTTCTACGTCTATCGCGACTTTTCGCGCCATGCTTGCCGTTCCTCCTTTGTGCTCCCCGTTTGATGCCTCTGTCTTATGCCGCCTGTTTTACTCTCCCCGGGTGAACACTTCCCTGAGCCTGTTAACAACTACGTCCTCTTCGCCGTCTCGAAGGGGTCTGGGATCAACGAGGATTATCCCCACGTTAGCGTAATGGTTCCTGGTGAAAACCGCCGGGTCCCCTTTCTCCAAGAGCCGGATGGCTTGTTTGGCCGTGACTTTGGCCGTTGACTCATCCACCTTGACCTCGGTACGGTAGATGGCTCGCCCGGCCTCATCTTGCACGATGGAGACTTGGAGTCCGGGAATCCCCTGAAGTCCATCGCGGATGTACTCGGCTTTCTTGAGAAGTGCCGCCGCCCGTTCTGGACTTACGCCCCCGTAAGCCTCCAAGGCGGAAACCAAACCCACGATGGCCTCTTTGCCCACTTTCATGGGCCTGCCGATGCCCTGATATTGCGCGCGGCATGCCGCGATGAGACCCGCCTTGCCGCAGATTAGCCCGGATGTCGGTCCCAAGATCGCTTTGCCGCCGCTGAAGCAGGTCAAGTCTATCCCCATCGCCGGGTACTTCTTGAGGTCTTCCTCGGCAGCCGCGTCGACGATGATTGGGATGCCGCGCTTGTGAGCCAGATCAATGCATTCCTCCAAGGAGACGACACCCTTTTGGACCGCGTGGTGTGACTTCACGTAGAGGAAGGCCGCGGTGTCATCGGTCAGCGCGTCCTCAATCTGCGCGCGGCCGCAGGAGTTGGCCTCTCCCACCTCGACCGGGACACCCCCGCCGAGCCTGATCATGGACGCCACAGGGGCACCAAAGTTCACGGCGTGGCCTTTCATGAGGACTATCCGGTTCTTTCCGGAACTCTGAGGAAGCTTGGAGATCTTGCCCAAGTCGGTCCCGGCAATGCAAGCGGCCACTGAAATAGCAATGCCCGCCGCGGCTCCCGTAGTTGGGACGGCGTCCTCCGCGCCGATTAGGCGAGCCATATACTTGCCCGCCTTTATCATAAGTTCCTCAAGCTCAACGTGGCTCTGCGCGGCATCTGCCATGGCCGAAGCCACTTCCGGCGACACGGCGGAGCCACCTAAAGCCGTCATCTTTCCGGCCGCGTTAATCACCCTGCGAACTCCCAGTCTCTCGTAGAACGACACGGTAACACCCTCTTGGTTCGTTGGTATGTACTAAGTAATGCGTCCTGGCGCTACAATCCTGCAAGACTCTTCGTCGCGCTGATCCGGGCGTCTCTGAAGGAGCGGGAGGGGATTGCTCCCCTCCCGAACTTACGTCTAAGCGGGAATCGGTCCGAGCGTTCCCAGGATCATGGCTCCGATGATGGCCCCGCCAACAATGGGCTTTTTCATCGCGTACATCAACGCGGCTCCGACAATCGCGCCAACGCCCGCGGGAATGCTGAACCGGATAGCGGTGACGATGACAAGGGGTCCAAAGAAAGCGCCGATTGAATTGCCCGCTCCCATCATCATACCTGTTGCCGCTGAAGCCGAGGTTGTAAAGCCGCCGCCCTTTCGTACGGCTTCGATAACCAGTCCGAGGCCGAGACCTATCGCGCCACCGCACAATAGCGCCAGCGGGAAGTTGGTCAGTACCGATTTCCAGCCCGCCGCCAGCATCAGACCGGTAACGCCGAAAGAAATGCCTGTGCAGATGGAGCCGCCGATATCGAGAATACCCACCAACGGCCCTTCCAGGAATCTGGCAAAGAGGAATCCGCCGGCATACCCGCTTAGAACTGCGAAATTACCTGATTCCAGGGCGGTATTCAGCATCTGCACCAGAACAACGCTTCCGAAAGCACCCTTTCCGTGGACCAGCTGCATGCTGGTTCCGCCGAAACCGGCCGCGCAAGCCATCGCCAAGAGAACCGGGAATGTCAAAGGGTGCCACCAAATACCCTTATGGGTGTCTTGCTTGTTCTCCATGTTTCATACCCTCCCCATCGTCCAGATTTAGCCGGCGACAAACAAGTTAGCCAGTGTGGTGAAGAACCCGCGGAAGTAGGCGACCGCGATGAACAGACCCGTTACCGCCGTCACCAATATCCAAGTAGAACGCTTCCACCCGTCAACCTCTACAGCTTTTCCGACCAAAATGCCCATAACGCACCCGGGTACGGCGTTGCCCATGACCATCTGAGCGAAGCCGCCGTACAAGATCGATGCGACGCCGGTGTGCACGCCACCGTCAATCGCCGTCAGGAAGAATATGATGGGCATCAAATAATCCATCATGGCCTGACCCGCGGGAACCATAACTTTCTGAGCTATGGTCGCCATCTTAGCGGGGACCGCGGACGCCATGGTCATGTAGAACACCATGCCGACGGCACCGACAAGGGCTCCGAGGGGAGCCATAGCCTTGGGGTTCTTAAACGTCCTATCGGGGTCCTTATCCTTGAGGAGAAGAAGTCCCGCCGTCACGTTCGGAACCGTACGATGCCACAATTCCTGACCTATTCCACCCACAGCCACAGCGTCAATAGCCGTCACCGGTATGAAACTGGCTCCAAAGCTAAGGTGGGCTATGGGATCCCCTCTGCACGCGTTCATCTCTCCGAGGGTCCTGAAAGCCCCCATAGCTTGATACTCGGGCGCATGGAACATGCGCGCCGCGCCCGCGGCGAAAGCGAATCCAGCAAGACCGCCTACGACCACTGCCTTAAGTAGAAGGGGCAACATCTGACATTTCACTTCCTTCCCTGTTAAGTAGTCCAGGCCCAGTTCTCGTTTCTAAAGTGTCGGTCCCGGAGGTACCTCGCGCATGTCAACTGTGGAGAAGTCGACTATTTTCATCTGGACTTTGATCTTGAGTTCCAGGGTGTACTTGCGTCTTTCCCTAGGCCAAAAGACGAACAGAAAGCGTTCGGTCCACTTAGCCACTTCGGCCTTTAGGACAACGACATCTTCAGGCTCCATGAAGACTACCGGCTGTCCCGCCTCTTTAAAGGCAGCCGCCCGCATCGCTTTGAAACCCGCCTGAAGAGCAGCTTCGAGAGTCTCCCCAGACCCCTTCACTACGTACTCTTTGGACAACGCGCGAAGTGCCCCGGGCTGGTCCATGGTATCTCCTCCCTCCTACTGCCGTGCTAGAATCTTCTTGTACTCCTCGACTATCGTCCTACCCAGTTCCTCGGTATCCATGAACCCGAACCCGAGGACCCTGGCTCCGTTCTTGAGAGCCAACACGCCGGCCCCTATGGTCCGCAGGCTGTGCTCGAACTTGTAACCGTACTTGGTACCCGCGGTAATCGCGCCGGCGCCGCCGCTGCCGCAGAAGGAAATACCCAGGTCAGCGTTTTCTTGATGCATGACGTCGCCAAGCTTCATGTCGGCACCCAGACCGGGGATAACTATCGCTATGCCGCCCGCTTTCTCGACTCCCCGGGCGACGTTTTGGCCCTGTCCCATTCTGTGGGCAATAACCACTTTGATCTTTTTTTCCTCCATGGCTGTCCTCCCAACTCGGTTTCTATCCTTGACACCGAAGCCTCATGGCAGCTATGTGACTGGCGATCAGAACTGTCTCAGGCCGGGGAATCTCGTAGCCTGACGCCTCTGTCACCATCTCTGCGACCTCCATCGCGATTTCCATGTCTTCCTTGGGGATTTGGTTTTCAAAACCCGTGGGATAGTCCACCTTCACTCCTTGCCTGGAACGGGAGATGAAGTTCGCAACGTGGGTGGTAAGCCCGATGATTCCGGTAGAGTCCGTGGGGACTCCCCGCCGCCGCAAGAGCGCCAGTATGTTCGCCATCAGCTTTTGCACTTGCTGAACGTCTACGTCCGCTCCGGCAAGGCTCTTGGTGACGGTCTCGGTTACCAACTGCATCTCCTTTTCAGCGTCAACCATGGTCTACAAAGCCCACGCTTTCTTCCCGCCCTTGATGGTCATAACCGGCTTTATCAGCCGGGACACCTTCATGGGGGCCTTTTCGCTGTCATAAAGCACCGCTTCTTCGTTGGCCACGACAAAAGCTGTGAGGTCCGCAGTTCTGCCGGGGGTCAACGTCCCAAGGGGCAGGCCCAACATCTTGGCGGGCCTGTTGGTAGACAAGTCGATTACATCGCTGAGCGAGAATCCCAACTCAAGGAATTTGGACATGGTGGTAGGCATATCCACGACGCAGCCCTTGATGTTTCCGCTATGCAGGTCGGTACTGATTGAATCCGGGCCGAACCCGGCCTCCATCGCTCTCTTGAATGTCTTGTAGCAGAAGCTTGCTTCCCCGTGTCCCACGTCGAACCAGACGCCTCTGCCTCTAGCGGCAAGGGCTTCAGGCAGGATTCTTCCATGACGGTCCAGGATGCCGCCGGCTTTACCGTGGAAAGCGTGGGTGATAATGTCCCCTTCGT
This sequence comes from Candidatus Fermentithermobacillaceae bacterium, assembly GCA_012840345.1. Classification (GTDB taxonomy): domain Bacteria; phylum Bacillota; class Sulfobacillia; order Fermentithermobacillales; family Fermentithermobacillaceae; genus DULO01. Next base: position 3,593 of record DULO01000023.1, on the reverse strand, counting down.
CCATCAGCTTCAGCACATCCTCATAAATCGGAGGCGCGTTCCCCACGTGGACCATGAGCGGAAGACCCGCTAGACGAGCCAGTTTCTTGGCGATCTTCACGGGCTCGATGCCGTTGTCCCCGACCTGTGTGACGCTGGCCATGACTTTGATGCCGGCGATTACTTCACGGAAAGCCTCAACCGCCTTCATGCTCACGTTTAAGTCCATGTTCCTGAGGTCCCTATAGGCGCCCTTGAGCGCCGAGCCCATGGATATGGCCGCGTTCATGAAGGAAAGCACCCTGGTGGTAGAGGTGTCTATGACGTAGCGCTTCATGCCCTTCATGTTGATCGCCCCGGCCGTCCCCGCGTCGAAGACGGTGGTGACACCGTGGTTTACCCCGGCGTCCCTGTCCGGTTCCACTCCTAGAGGCAGAAAGTCAGCGGAGACGTGCGCGTGCAAGTCGATCCATCCGGGCGAAAGATACTTGCCCGTCAGGTCCTCTACCTCCCACCCCTCTTGGGGTTCCAGGTTCTCTGTCACAGCTTCTATAACCCCGTTCTTCACCAACACGTCCTTAACCGAGTTCAGGCCGTTGGCGGGGTCAATCACTGTCGCTCCTTTCAGGAGCAAGGTTTTCTCGTTCATGCCAGACCTCCTCTCCATTAACTAAGTCAGACTTGTGAGCCCGTTCCCCCCTTCCTCGCGCGCATCATGACCCGACGAAATACACAGCTATTGGGACAACTTCTTCATCTGGGATTGACTCGCACGGAAACGGTCTCACCGTCTCAAGGACCCGTTTCACTTCCGCGAAAAGCTCGGGATAGTGAGCCCGAAACTCGGCAACCGGTTGAGACAGGACCTGACCGCGAAGCAACCTGCGCCTGGCGAACTCCAGATGAATCCCAATAGCTTTGGCCACCAAAGGATCCAGTTTTAGTCCCATCTTCTTGGACACGCAATCGCAGATCTGCTTGGCTTGAGACAGGGTTCGGAAGGATACTGTCACCCCGGAAACCTGCCTGCTCGCTTCATAGGTCCGGGTGTCGCTATCCAACCCCTCTCGCGCAAGCTCGTCAGCTATAAGGGCACGGGCTTCCGCCGGAAGCATTGGGTCGACCACCAAGACGTTTTTCTGTACCCCCGGCACCGGCGGGATCTTGACGGGTGAAATGACCAGGTTCACGTCTGAGTCAGCCAGAGCCGCTCTTAACTGCGATAAGGGAACCAGCCTTTTCACATGGATGGCCGGGAAGGCGCTCATCAGCTTTTCAGACAGAAACTTGGCGACCCCCATGCCTGAAGCGCAGACGATTATGCAAGACACCGATTTTCGCAGGTAGCGCTCAAGAACGGTGCCCAAGTACATCACAGCGTAGGCCACCTCGTCGTCGGAAAAAGGAACCCCGGTAAGGTACTTGACTCTCCGGAAGGCCATCTCTGTGTGGGAATACAACCGCGGGTACATACGCCTGAGGTCCGCCTTGAAGGGATTGTAGGTGGAGGCCCCGGCTCGGATTCGAGAAAGGGCTAGGTTCAAGTGGGAGCCCAGATCGGTGAGGAGCGTCTCATCGCTCAGAAGATCCATGCCCATGGCGTTTCCGACTAAGACCGCGATTATTTCGGCCAACCCGCGACCGTCCAAGGTGATGCCGGCGTCCTTGGGCCTGTCTTTGCGGTCAGCTACGCTTTCCGCACCTAAGGCCTGTCGTTCCGAGTCCGGCATGTTCTTGGGGGAAACAGTCATGACGTAGGCGCACGCCGCCGTAACTTCGGTTTCAGGTATCGATAACCGGAGTTTCGCTTCCAAGGTCTTTACCACTGAGGACAAAGCCTCAACGTCCACCAGTTGGTCGACCCAGGATGTACCTTTAGGTTCGATGAGTTTGCCTTGCCTAATCCTCATGAGCGCGATGGATAGATAGGCGATAACGCTGTAGTAGGAACTGCCTGATATATCGAGGTCCACCCGGCTCTGAGTCTCTTGGACGGTCCGCTCGACCACGTCCTTGACGCTCTCGAACTCATCTGTCCACGTCACATGGGTAAGCTCGCAGAGGGCTAAGCGCCTGGCCCACTCTGTGCAATCCGCTTTCACCTGTCCCCTGTCCATTGACACAAGGCGAATGCCCCGGCTCTCCAGCCACTGCCTGACCGTGACCATGTCTTTGCGCAGGGTATTCACGGAGATGTTGAAAGCGGACGCGATGCTCTTTTGGGAGAGGGCAGAGTCAGCGAACAGCAAGAGCCAAAGGATTTCCGGAATCCGGCTCTTGGCGCGGGCGGGAAGAGGCCCACAGGAGGACAGTTCCTTAATCAGCCGCTGGCGGTTGCCTTTCGTGACGATCTGAACTCCGAACCTCGGCTTGATTACCAACTCCATCGAATGCCGGGCCGCCCACTTCTTCAATGCGGCTAGGTCCCTTCTTACCGTCTTCTCGCTTACGTCCAGTTCGCCAGCCAGAGAGGAACAAGTAACAGGGGAATGGGAATGTACCAGGACCGCAAGGATTTGTTTGCTTCGTCCGTCTAGGCCGGCTAGCAGTGAATCCACTGTTACTCCTCCCGTGCCAATCGTCACCGTGAGGCCAGCACAAGGTACGTAATTGAGAACCTAGACGAAGAATTTCACCTCCGAGGTCAGGAGCACCTGCCTGGTTCAAGTATCCCTGCGGTCCTGAAATGCGGAAATCACGGATCAGGCGGTGAGGTGTACCGGAATGCCCAATGTCTAAGCGGCTGTGCCAACGGGTTGTCCCCGATCGGCTCCCTCCAAAAAAAGGCCAGACCTACGGTAGAACCGGTAGGTCTGGGATCCGGGAGGGTGGAGGTCAGTTACCTCCTATTAAACATGTAGAAGCTTCCCGCTTGGCCGCTCGACTGGGCTGCCCGACTTGGCTATTCGACCTTAGCCTCGCCGACAGTCGATATCAACGAAGGAAGCGCCTCGTCCTCGTCTTCCCCGTCCGTCCTTATGACGATTTCTTGACCGTACCCTGCCCCTAAAGAGAGAACTTGCAGAATGCTCTTGGCGTCAGCTACCCGGCCGGCGGACTCTATCGTCACTTTACACTTGTATCTTTGCGCCTTGCTCACCAGTTCCGCAGCCGGCCTGGCGTGAAGACCTTCCTTGGCGGTCACTAGAACCCTGGACTCCAACATGACGTTGGGGGCCTCCTCATCTATCTCACGGTCACATCCCAGATATTCCAGCAAGGCAGCCCTGACTTCTCCTTGCCTTTGCACCGGCACCGCGCGAAGCGCCCCGGAGTGGCCAAAGCGCGGTTAACTCCGTCGCGAAGCGCTATCCCGCCGCCAACGCAGTCAGGATTGCCGCAGGGTATCATCTCCGGGACCTCTGAAATGTCATCCACAGCCATGGTCTGGCTACGCACGTCCCCTTTGCACGTCGTCTTGCTTGGCTTTAGTATCAGTTCCATGAGTAGTCTCCCTCCTGGAGAACTGCCATGGCTTAGACCTTGCTCACGACAGATTTGTGGATCTAAAGGTGGCACCGCGCCGATAAACGCGGTGCCACCATAGAGTCTACTTCCCGAAAACAGGGGCAAGAGCCTTGGAGACAGCGATCGCGATAGCCTGGTGTATGCCG
>DULO01000132.1 GCA_012840345.1 Candidatus Fermentithermobacillaceae bacterium | reverse complement strand
CTGGGCGCAGGCAGTTGTAGATTTCCTACCCCTGACTCCGGGGAGTGGTGGGTTTTCTACTACTGGACGCCGGCAGCTGTAGGTTTTCTACCACTGAGCCCGGGGAGTGGTGGGTTTTCTACTACTGGACGCCGGGCACTGGTAGGTTTCCTTGCTGGCTGTATTTACTATCAATAAAGTCAAGACGGGCATCCCCTTGACAACAGGTCTATCCTGTTGTGGAAAGGCTGGTCAAGCAGGCATTTTGATTTGTCGCCCCCACAAGGCATGGAGGAGATTGGTCATGGAAAAGAAACAGAAGAAGAAACCTGAGTTAGGACTTTTTTTGGCCCTCGGACTTTGCTTCGGATCGGCCATTGGACTGTTGCTCGACAACATGGCGATGGGTCCGGGCGTAGGACTGCTCTTCGGCGTAGTGGCTTACCAGCTCGCCATGGAGCGGTACAAGAAGGAGTCATAGAAAGAGGAAACGACAAACGTTGGCCAGCCTTGTTAGTCTGCCATGTGCGCCTCTATCAGTCGCTTTAGCTCCTCGGCTTCCTCCTGGGAAATCGGCTTGCCGCTGAAAAACGCTGTCAGAAACATGGGCGGGGAACCTTGGAAAGCGTGCTGCACAAACCTACTGCTTTCGTGGGTTTGTACTTCGTCTTTAGGTACCAGAGGCGTAACCATGGTGTTTCTTCCATTGTAAGAATCATTGATCGCTAGCTTTCTACTTCCATATCAGGAGGAAATTGCCAGTCCACGTAGAATATGGCCTCCTTGAACCGGTCTCACCATCACCGGCCGAACAAACTCAACTGGGAGGAGTGTACATGATAAACTACATCTGGGCTGCTATGCTCATTATCGGCTTCATCGCAGGAGCAGCTTCTGGCAACCTTGAAGCTGTTACAAAGGCCGCCATTGACAACGCAGCATCGGCTGTGGAGTTGTCATTGGGACTCATCGGCGTGATGAGTTTGTGGTTAGGCTTGATGAAGATCGCAGAGGAATCGGGCATTGTTGAGAAGTTGGCAAAGGCTCTTAGACCCGTCACCGTCAGGTTGTTCCCCGATGTGCCCGCTGAGCATCCAGCCATGGGCGCAATGATTATGAACTTAGCTGCCAACGTATTGGGCCTTGGCGACGCTGCCACACCTCTAGGACTAAAAGCTATGCAGGAGCTGCAGAAGCTCAATCGGATTAAGGACACGGCAACAGATGCGATGTGCATGTTTCTGGCCATTAACACGTCTTCAGTAACACTAATCAGCGCCACCACGGTCGCAGTGCTGGCGGCAGCCGGATCGGCTAACCCCACCGAGATTATTGGGCCCACCATAATAGCCACCACAGTCTCGACAACCGTAGGCATCATAGCCGCCAAGCTACTCTCCAAGTTGCCCAGGTTTAGAGTCAAAGTAGATTCACCTGAACAACAGGAAGCGTAAGGGGGAAAGCACATGTTTGTTAAGATAGTCAACGCACTGTCCGTATGGGCAATCCCGCTTATGATCGTTGGTTTTGTGGGCTATGGACTGGTAAAGAAAGTCAAGGTATACGAATGCTTCACTGAGGGTGCCAAGGAAGGCTTTAACACGGCGGTCAGAATCATTCCCTTCCTGGTCGCTATTCTATGCGCCATTGGCGTGTTCAGGGCTTCCGGCGCGATGGCCATGCTGACCAAGGTCCTCAGCCCGATAACCAACCTCGTCGGTATGCCCGGTGAGGTATTGCCTATGGCGTTGATGCGTCCGTTATCAGGCAGTGGTGCCCGCGGCGTCATGACAGAGCTGGTTGCCACCCATGGCCCGCAATCTCTCATAGGCCGGATGGCCGCCATCATGAACGGTTCAACCGACACCACCTTCTATGTTCTGGCGGTATACTTCGGTTCAGTACAGATCAGGAAAACAAGGCATGCGCTGCCCGCGGGTCTGTTGGCTGACCTGGCCGGTCTCTTGGCAGCCGCATGGGTAACTAGGTTGTTCTTCGGTTAGACGGTTTTCGGCGCTGACAAACCCGGCAACTCGTATGGCAGGAGGGAAAACGCATGATTAAGCCCAAAGCGCTGAAGTTTGGGGATACCCTAGGATTGATAGCACCGGCCAGCAACACCACTGAGGAAAACGTACAAAAGTCCATCAAGAAACTGGTGGAGCTCGGCTTCAAGGTAAGAGAAGGCAAGAGCTTGTACAAGAGGCACGGTTTCTTGGCGGGGGATGACCAAACAAGGGCACAGGACATAAACGAAATGTTCGCAGACCCGGAAGTGGATGGGATCATCTGCATCAGGGGCGGCACGGGCGCGCCCAGGATATTGGAACTCCTTGACTACGATGTGATCAAAAAGAACCCCAAAGTGTTCATCGGATACAGTGACATCACGGTGCTGCATATCGCGTTCAACCAGATATGCAACCTGGTCACTTTCCACGGTCCGATGGTGTCTTCCAATATGATCGATGACTTCGACGATTACTCCAAAGAAGGCTTGTTCAGGCTGATCATGGATCCTGATGCCTATGGCAAGCTTGAGAATCCCGAAGGGGAAGAAATCGTGACCATAAACAGCGGCATAGGAATCGGGCAGTTGGCAGGCGGATGTCTGGCACTGGTATGTAGCACCCTGGGAACTCCGTACGAAATAGACACCAAGGGCAAGATATTGGTGCTGGAGGACCTCGGAGAAGAACCCTACAAAGTTGACAGGATGCTTAACCAGTTGAGGCTGGCCGGCAAGCTCCAAGAGGCCAATGGCATCATCCTCGGTACCTTCGAGGACTCTGCGCCCAAGGGAGGCTACCAGGACAGCCAGCCCATGGAGGAAGTGTTCGACGACCATTTGAAGCGCCTTGGCGTTCCTGCTATCTACAACCTTCGCATTGGTCACTGCAAACCTGTGATGACCATACCTCTTGGTGTGTACGCGAAACTTGATGCGGATAAGAAGGAAATCCACTTACTCGAAAACGCTACAACAAGACAAGGGTAGATAGAGTTCGATAGATAGAGTCACAAACGAACCGGTGGGAGAAGCCCCTGGCGGTGCAGTAGGCAAAGCCGGGGCTCCTTTCATTTGATCATGTCGCCTTCCGCTCTCGCTAG
>DULO01000126.1 GCA_012840345.1 Candidatus Fermentithermobacillaceae bacterium | reverse complement strand
TTGTACAATTTGCATGAGACCTCACCTCTCGAGTGGTGACACTCGTCCAGTCCAGGACGGTGGGGTCTCTTTCGTTATCTGCTAACCACCAACCTCCAAAAACTCCTACAGTAAAGTTACACTGACTCGATCAAATTATGGCCAGGTCAGCCGTAAGATTGCTTTATGACTGTGCAGGGCGGTGCACGCTCGTGTATGATCGTGTTTATCATGAGCGTCAGGTGCTTTGTAGTGCCCTACACGCGGGGAGAAAACGGTAAGGTGAAAAACGTAGTGGAACCCCAGACGCAGAATCAAGATACTTGCCGCGTTGACCATGTTGACCCCATTCACCACGTCCAAGGTTACGGAGCCTCAATACCGTGGGGACAGGTACTCGGGTTTTATCTACCTTTGGCGGCAACCTCCATGCTGATGATGGTCACCCATTCGGTGGTTTCCAGCGCCATGACCAGGACGTTGGCGCCGGCCATCGCCTTGGCCGGGTATTCCGCCGCCTCAAGTGTGGGGCAGATGTTCGAGGCGCCTTGCTACAGCATGCAGCGTATGGCCCTCACTTTCATTAGGGGCAGGAGGTCATTTGGGGTTGTTAGGAAGACCTCGGCCATCATGCTGGCCGTCTTGGTCGGAGTGATGCTGCTTCTAAGCTGGACGCCCCTGTCTAGATCGGTCTTTGTCGGCATCATGGGCATAGGGGAAGAGGTATATGGCGCTGCCCTTCCGTCAATGCGAGTGTTCATATTGTGGCCTATCTCGTCGGCCTTGAGGTCAATCTATCAGGCGTTGATTGTGCGGCAGAAGAAAACCGTATGGCTCACCGTGAACATGGTAGTGAGAGTGTGTCTTATGTTTGCCGCGGCCATCGCGCTGCCGAGGCTCTGGCCCGCGGGGCCGGTGGGAGCCACTATCCTCATGCTTGGGCTTTGCACAGAAGCGATCCTTGCCTTTGTCGTCGCTAAGAAGGCTATCGCCCCCCTTGAGGAGGATGGTCCGGAAGGTGACGCGCTCACTAGCGTACAGGTGCTGGCGTTCGCCCTGCCTTTGGCTCTTGCCTCGGCCATCCAGACGCTGGCGAAACCTGTGGTGGCTGCTTCATTATCCCAGACCGTGGACCCTGAGATCACCCTAGCCGGGTATCAGGTGGCAAGCAGCTTTTCCTATATCCTGCTGGCCTTGACATACAACATCTATCAAGTCGTGCTCATATTTATCAAAGACAGGCCAACTTACCGCCAGATCCTGCGCTTCGTGATCGCCTTGGGGTTCACCGGGACGGCGGTTTTGGCTGTTTGCAACGTTCCGGTCGTAGGAAACTGGATATTTGGGGGCGTGATCGGTACGGCCCCCGATATAACTGTGAAGGCGATGGGTACTCTTGCCGTGTTGGCGGTTACTCCGATCCTTTTCGCGCTGGTTGAGTTCTACAGCGGGATGCTCACGCTTACCAAACATGCCGGGTGGGTTACCGCGGCAAAAATGGTCAACGTCGCGGCGACATCATTGACGGTCTTGACCCTGACCCGAGCGCTTCCGGGTCTGGGAGGGGCGCTTGGAGCTCTCTCCGTGGTCGTAGGAGGAGTTGCTGAAGTGGCCGTGAGTTACATCGCTTTCAGGCGGTCTAAGGAGTATCAGTTTTTCGTCGGACCGGACAGAGGAGCGCCGGCGGAAGTCCTCAAAACCGTGGGCTACAGGGGACAGATTTCGTCCTAGAACGAGCAGGTCGACTGCCGTGTATCAACAAGGCGGGCGGTGACATAAGATGGCAGTGCCCGATGCTCTGGTATAGGAGTGATTTGCTCATGGGAGAGGACAGGAGGAGGAGACCGGACGTCAGGTGCAGTTGTAACGTGGTGGGGGTCGGATTGGGGCGGAGTATTGCCAGAGATGGCGTAGGGAGCGAGCCGGTGCTTACCGTGATGGTGAAGGATAAGGCGGAAGCCGAGCAGACGGCTTTGTGCTGTCCGGCAATCAGAACCCTGATGAACTCTAGGGCAACTGAAGTCCTAGAGGTTGGGAACGTAGTCGCTTTGCCCAAATAAGTCCGCCTCTTTCCGATAAGGGGAGCCGTGCCTATCCCTCTTGGCGGTGTGGGCGCGGTTTTCTTTTTGGCCGGAAACAACAGAAGCAACAGAGGTAACAGAAGTAACAGTGGTGACATCGGGGGCAAACCATCTGTCAGGCCGGGGTGAGTGGTAAGAAAACCGCAACTGGGCGATGGTAGTGGCTAGTCATAATGAACGAGGCCGGCCCCCACAGTCGTTAGCCGTGGGTTACACTGGATGTGATTAGCACTCCGGTGCAGAGCCACAAACGAAAGGAGAGCCGGTAAGATGGATCATATCACGAAGTA
>DULO01000125.1 GCA_012840345.1 Candidatus Fermentithermobacillaceae bacterium | reverse complement strand
TACGTTCCGGGCCATCACCGTCTGATACGTCCTCTATTGAACGCTGTCTACCGCTCCGCCACGCAGTACACCATCATCGTTCCATTGTTCCCGTTGCCGTTGCTCCCCTGAATACCGCGGCCAAGCACGTTCATGCCTGCCTTCTTGGCGTTTTCGATGTACTCCACGATTTCGGCATCGATCGCCTCGCCCGGCGTAACCAAGGGCGACCCAGGAGGATAAATCACTATGGTATCCGCTGAAACTCTGCCCACGGCTTCCTCGATGGGCACGGGAACAGCCACCGACAAGAACGCCTCTCGCAAGGACATGACCTTCTTGGGTCTAGGCCCCTCCCGCATGAGTTGCAGAGCGCTCGCCATGGGACCCGATCCATTCTTCGAACCGGGTTCCGGCGCGAACTCCTGGGCAAGGTCCCTGAACGCGGCCTCAACCACGTCTATGGTCTTCTCGTCGTCCGCTCCGGTCCAGATTAAAAGAATGCTCTTGGGACCGGTCATCTCCGGGTCCACCTTGTGCACTTCGGCCAAGTACTTGGCCGCTTGCGGGCCGGTGCACCTGAGTCCGTTCAGATTGATGAGGACGCGGCCGGGGTCGTGCATCAATCCTGGAGGCACCGGCACGCCTGCCTCGTAGCCAACCACGGACAGTCCGGGAATGCGCGAAAGCCGCTTTGTAAGCTCGGTCGCCGTGGCGACTCCCCTGTCGATCCAGGCTCCGTCTTCCTTCTCCATCATCTCGATCGCCTGCTCCAGCGAGGCCATCAAGATGTACGAAGGTGAAGTCGTCTGAACCGCCCTCAAAGCCTCTTCCAACGCCGCCGCCAGCGCGGGGAACCGTTCGGGAGTGGATTTCCCGACGTGCACAAAGGCCGTCTGCGTGAAGGCGACGGTGGTCTTGTGCGCGCCGTGAACCACCAAGTCCGCCCCTGCTTGGAGCGCGGACGGAGGGAGGTCGTTCCCGGCGGCGAAGTGGGTGCCGTGGGCCTCATCCACAATCAGAGCGGCTCCGTAAGAATGAACCAACTCGGCTACCTTAGTCAGGTCTCTGGCAAACCCGCAATACGTGGGGTTGATCACCAAGACCGCCCTTGGCGGACCGTCCACCCCAGACGAATGTTCAGACGAAGACGACGCGCTCTCCAAAGCCGCGCGAAGTCTGTCCACGTCCAGCGGAAGGTATCCGCCGAGGCGATGATCGTACTCGGGCCACACAAAGACGGGCTCAAGTCCTGACATGGTCATCGCGGTCACCATGGACCTGTGGACATTGCGGGGCAACACCACAGTCCCGGGCCCCAGCGTCATGCGAACTGCCATCAACGCCGCCTGGACCCCCGAGGTAGCGCCGTTCACCAATAGGTGCGTCCGCGAGGACCCGAAAATCTTCTCGGCCCGCTTTTCCGTCTCTCTAATGCATCCGGTTGGATAATGAAGATTGTCCAGTCCGGGCGATTCCGTCATATCTATTGCCCTGAGTTCGTCTAATAGGTTCCACGCCCACTCAGGGGTTGTTTCAACTTGGTTCGTACCGGACGAAAACGCCGTGCGACCCTTGTGCCCCGGCATATGCATCCTCACCGGTTTCCGAGACGCGTAGTAGCACATGGATTTGATAATGCTGCGGCTGGTGTCAGACATTCCTTCTCCTGCCTTCTCTAATAAGTCGCCGCCTTCGTCCACAAGACCTGGCAACTACTCCAGGCTTCCCGACAGTGCATGGCGCATTGTTGGGCAGGGGGTAAACCCCCATTCTGCTCACTCGTCAAAAGGTACCACGATGAAGTCATTCTGTCGATTCATCTTTTTGGACAAAAAGATGGAAAAGGGATGTCCGACTTGCCTGTGGCGGCGAGCAGTGTTGTTTACTTTCCGTTTACAATCCTGAAACGTTCAGTTAACTGCGAACCAATAGATTGAGATCGTGGAAGCACGTGTTCGAACCCCTCGGAGGTGGGCTTATGGACCTGCAAGGTGCTCTAACAGTCTTCGGCGGTATGGGACTATTCCTCTACGGTATGTTTACGATGGGAGACGGCCTCCAGGAAGCAGC
>DULO01000124.1 GCA_012840345.1 Candidatus Fermentithermobacillaceae bacterium | reverse complement strand
GAGTCGATGGTACGCCAGTGGTTAAGTAAGTGAGCGTGTTTCTCGCGTGTTTCCGCGAACGATGCGGCCCTGCAGGAAGGGATGAGGCCTAGCTGATCAACCTCCTTCCGCAGGGGAGTGAAGCCCACTGCTAATTTCCTCCGGCAGAGAGATTGAGACTGTTGCTCGCTTCCTTCCGCAAGGTGAATGTTGCCAGTGTGTTGAATCAGTGGCGGAGCCCGCCGTGGAGGCGGACTTAGGGTCTAAAGCCCGACATTGCGGTGGTATTAGGGTTTTGAGCCCGTCTTCGAGGTGGACTTAGGGTTCAAAGCCCGACATTGCGGTGGTATTAGGGTTTTGAGCCCTTTCTGGAAGTGGACTTAGGGTCTAAAGCCCGACGTGGCGGTGGTATTGGGGTTTGGAACCCCAATCGTAGACGGTTTTCGGGCTTGTAGCCCTAACCGTGGGGAGGTTTTCGGGTCTTGAGCCCTACCCCGAGACTAACCTAGGACATCAAGACTTACCGGGTGGTCGCCATCGGGCATGGAGGGGGAGGGCAGAGAGCTAACCCCGTTCTCCCCCCAGACTTGTCATTCGATAAACACTGCCGAGTACCAGTTAGGGGTCTCGTCCTTGTCTTTCAGAGTATCTATGGGCAGTCCGAACTTGCGAACGGTCTTGAAAACGTCGATGCCGACGCTGTGAAACGCTGGGCGTGCCTGTTTAGGGTGTGCGCAATCCGCCCCCACGAAGCCGCAGCATGTCGCGCACAGGGCGCAATCGCTTAGGGAGAAAGCGAAGTAGTGACCCTTCAGGAAAGCCTCGCGCTCAATCTGGAACGAGATGTCCTGCGAGACCCGCTTATCAGTGGAGTGAATGATGATCCCCCACCGGTATCTTTTTAGTATTTGCTCGTACTCCCATGGCCGGAGGGAGTTGGGGCGAGACGGACAAGTCAGCCCTTTCCCCCAATCCGCGCATCCGAACGAGCATTTCAGGATGGTTCTGGGGTCAAACTCGATGTCCTCAATCTTGAACGCTACTGCGTCTTCGGCCCCAAGTCGCAGTGCCATGTCGATGTAGTACTGCGCGTTGTCTGTTTGTTCATGCGTTGGTTCATGCATAGGTGGAAAGCACCTCCGTTGTCTGTGTAGCTCTCATCAGTGCCAGGGCTGCCTCGGGAACAACCTGAGGGTGCGGCCGAGGCGTAACTCATAGTTTGCGAGTCCACTTGTTTTCGGGTCGGTGAGGTTTCTGCTGCTGAACTCCAGAATCCTTCTTTTCGGAGGGGATCTCATTGGAGTACTGGGCGGGGCAGATTCGGCCTTCCGGGGTTGTATCTTGATGGGGCACACCGGTTTACCTTGCTCTCCTAGCCAACGTATTTTAAGCGCTCTTCGATTCGGATCGTACGAGTTGCCCGGTCAGAAATCGCTACGGAGTGTTATTCCGCCGCCCCGGATTTTCCATTTCCTCCTAGCCAAATATGGAAAAATACCGCATAATAAGATAGTCAGCGTTTGCCAATAAGCCCAGCGTCAGGGCTAGTTGGAACATTATAAGAAATCTGATAGGAGGGAATAGCGTGAAACGACGGACGCTGTCTTGGGCACTCATCTTTTGCGTGATTGCAGGCCTTTTCCCCGCAACAGCTTTCGCGGACGCCCCAACCCAGACCGTCACCCTACTGGAGATTCCAGACGCAATCGCCCCCATTAACGGTCAAGCCCCTGTGACGACCATAGCGGAGACCGAGCAGTACACGGGCGTTGTAGCGTGGAGCGATGGTTCTGAGAACCCGGTTCTCCAGTTCGCACCCAGCAAGACCTACACCGCTACCATTACCCTGACCCCTAAAGAAGGCTATACGTTTTACGGTGTGGCTGCGAACGCCTTGAAGGTTCCGTGCGCGATGACGGCGACAAACCCAGTTAACAGCGGCGAGATTACGGCCACATTCGTGTCTCCTCCGGAAGGCTACATTACCGACGGCCACGGCGTGATGGCGTATGCTTACACTATCTCCGATTGGTATGACGACGACCACGAGACCTTTGACATCAAAGGTTTCGCAAACGGCGCATGGCAAAGCACAACTTTCGACGACCATGGCTATACGACAGAGTACGAACAGGATGAGGAAGGTACATACATCGTTGCTTCCGGCAACCCTGAACTTGTAGGAAATACCGGCCTCACAATGGACATCGATCTTGTCTTCGTAAGTGAAGGTAGAGCGCTTCAGGTTAGGTATACCCTGAACAATCCGGGAGCTTCGGCAGTGACCCTATCCTTTGGCACCAATGCCGACATTCAGATCGGATTCGACGATGATGCGCCTATAGAGGTATTTGGTGACAGCGATCGAGTTCGCGATAACCGGGGCTTTAAGATGTACACCGGGTCGACCGAAAATGGCACCTATTGCCAGTTCAACTTTTTCGGCAAACGCTCGGTGGGAGTCACCGATGTTGACACTTTTTGGTACGGTGACTATGGCGCCAGATACGGACGTTTTGGGGAGAGTCAAGGCGCGGAATATGGCAACCAGTATGTTCAGGTGACAGAACCTTCCTTCTCTGGCGACTCTGCCTTGGCGTATTCTTGGAAAGATAGGGTCATCGGTCCCGGCGAGACTCAGATCTACAGCGTCGTGATAGGTATCGGCGGCGTGGGAAGCGAGGAAGTCGTTGGCCATGATGACGACACCACCGATGTCGTAGGATATTGCTCCTTTGTGGTGAACGCTTCAGCCGGCGCGGGCGGGAGCATCACACCGTCCGGAGCAGTAGTCGTCGAGGACCTCTCAAACGTGTCCTTCACCATAACCCCGGACCCCGGCTATACCATCAAGGACTTGCTGGTGGACGGCATCAGTGTCGGGCCGGCAAGCACCTTCGTCTTGCAGACTGTTCGCTACAACCGTACCGTCCAGGCGGTTTTCGAGCCTCTGGCGACCGAAGTTGAGAACCCGTTCCTAGACGTAACGGAAGATGATTGGTTCTTTGAGTCAGTGCTGGACGCATACCACCGGGGCCTGCTCCTTGGGACCGGCGATGGCCTCTTCGAACCCAACGCTCCGTGCACCCGGGCTATGATCCCGACCATCATCTACCGGATGGAAAGCAGTCCGGATATCGGGACCGTCGATCTCCTATTCTCCGACGTCGTGCCGGATCAGTGGTACATGGACGGCCTCAACTGGGCAGCTCAACCCTCATTATTGACGAATACCGGCGGCGGGCAAGGGCCGGTCGGTTCCGGATACTCCATTCCGAGGTCGCCGACCCCAAGGCAAACCAAGCTTTGTTACAGGCAATCCTGAAGCACACCGAAGGCCTGGATCGAATCTTTGTTTTTGTTCCTCTTGCCAACGTAAGTCAGACCGAGATGGTCCAAGGATTGGGCTTTTCCGTGGAGAGATATGCTTTCGCGCTGGTCAGAGGTGACTTGGACGTACCTGATGCTGTCTTCCCGGAGGGGTACGAGGTGAGACGTTTCGTGCCCGGCCGAGATGAAGAAGCCTGGTGTGAGGTCAGAAACACCGCGTTTGCCACACTCCGGGGTAGCGAGACTCCGATGACTCCGGCCATGGTGGCCGAGATGGCATCGCGTGAGAGCTCCCTGCATGGCGAAATGCTTCTTCTGTTCCACGGCGATAGGCCCATCGGCATCGTTCGGTGCGTCCCCGATGAGCATGAGGGCTCCCCGGCGATGGAGATAGCTCCCTTGGCGATAATCCCTGAGTATCAAGGTAGGGGGCTAGGAAGAAATCTTCTGAGGACGGCGCTGAAGGTCGCGAAGGAGAGGGGTTTTCACCAAACCGTCCTCAGCGTCAATGCTGAGAACGAGAGGGCGAAGTCCCTCTACATCCAAGAGGGCTTCCGTGAGGTTGAGGCAGTGGCCTGTTACGGATACAACCTCCGGCGGGACTAGGCGGCCCGTTGAACTGGAAGGACCGCCGCAGCTCGCGAAGTAGTAAGAAATCTACTACTAGACGGAGGAAGTAGCAAGAATTCTACAACCGGGCTCGGGAAGTGGTAAGGAAGC
This sequence comes from Candidatus Fermentithermobacillaceae bacterium, assembly GCA_012840345.1. Classification (GTDB taxonomy): domain Bacteria; phylum Bacillota; class Sulfobacillia; order Fermentithermobacillales; family Fermentithermobacillaceae; genus DULO01. The sequence goes on along the minus strand of DULO01000124.1, from coordinate 19,397 downwards.
TACTACTAGGCGGAGGAAGTTGCAAGATTTCTACTACTGGGTCGGAGAAGTGGTAGGAAAGCTACTACTAGGCGGCAGGAGTTGCGAGTTTTTTACCACCAGGTCGGGGAAGTAGTAATGAATCTACTGTGAGGCAGCGGAAGTTGCGGGATTTCTACTACTGGAGTCAGGAAGTAGTAGGAAAGCTACCACCAGACGGCGGGAGTAGCAAGTTTTCTGCAACTGATCCCGATAATCCTGAGAAGTGGCAACGAAGTTGCTCAGACTGATGGTGAGGCCATGGAGGATTGCTGCCTAAGGAGACGGATTCATCATTGGTGGCACCCTAAGAACCGTTCCACTTCTTAACCCCACACATAAAAACACGAAATGCCGGGTGGATGGACTTCCTTTCTGTTACCCTGTTGGAGACGGGAGGTCGGGAGATGGACTCGATCAGGCGAATGAACGACGCAATAAGCTACGTGGAGGCCAATCTTGCCGGCGAAATCGACTATGATCAAGTGGCAAAGCTGGCTTTGTGTTCTACCTACCACTTCCAGAGGATGTTCTCCTTCCTGGCCGGAGTTCCTCTCTCGGAGTACATTCGCCGTCGGCGACTCACGCTTGCGGCTCTGGAGTTGGCCGGAAGTGATGTGAAGGTTGTTGACGTCGCGGTGAAGTACGGGTATAGCTCGCCGGATTCCTTTGCCAGGGCGTTTCAGAATGTCCACGGAATTACGCCCTCCGAAGCCAGGACTGGCAGGCCCATCAGGGCTTACCCGAGGATAACCTTCCAGATGTCTGTGACAGGGGGTCAAGAGATGAAGTGTCGTATCGTTGAAAAGGGTGCGTTTCGGGTAATCGGCATCATGAAAACCGTTCCGATCGTCTTTAGAGGCGTCAACCCGCACATTGCCTCCATGTGGCAGGAACTAGACTCCGAGAAGATTAGCCTGCTCAAGTCGTTGTCCAACGTTGAACCGTTTGGGATCATACAAGCCTCCACAAACTTCAGCGAAGGGCGCATGGAGGAGAAAGGAACTCTCGATCACTATATCGGAGTAGCTTCGACAGCTGACTGCCCCAGTGGGTTTGCAGCGCTGGAGGTTCCTGCCCAAACTTGGGCCGTGTTTGAAGCGGTGGGGCCATTCCCCGAGACCCTGCAGGATGTTTGGGGACGTATATACTCAGTGTGGTTTCCGTCCTCGAACTACGAGGCGGCAGGAGGTCCCGAGATTCTCTGGAATGAGCAACCCGACACAACTGTGCCGGATTTCAGAAGCGAAATCTGGATACCGGTTAAGCCTGCTTCTTCGGTCTGACTGCGGTCTGCGTGTTGCCCGGCAGCTGTCTGGCGGCGTGCCTAGGAGGCGTTCCGAGCAGGGAAGCAACTTATGATAGAACGCGTTCTGAGCGAAGTGGCGACCTGGGCTGGCAGGCGAGCTGAACTAGGAGGAGGGCTGAGCAGGGGCGGGCTGGGCGGGGAGGCTATCTTGACTTCCCTCCGGCTAGGTATGCCTCCATCAGCTCGTTATAAGTATCCTGCGAAATGTACCCGTAGTAGGCATCCTTCACTCTGTGGACAGTGATCCTCCTGTTGGCTTCTACCTCGATGTACATGAAAGTGTTTTCCGCGCCTTCCTCATACTCCAGGATCATCAGGAGGATGGGATAGCGCTCAAACAGGTGGGCATGCTTCGTCCCGTGTAGCGTGGTGTTACGAATCTCATCGAACAAGCGGTCGATGACTTCTTCAGAGTCTATTCGTACCCGTTCGAGGTTGGCGACGGTGCCTGGGTTCATGCTCTCCCTGTCTTCGTGCAGGTAGGTGCTCATGGCAATCGGCACATCAATCGCGGATGTATCAAGCACCCGGACGTATAACACAAGCTTGGATACTAGCTGCGCAGCTATGAAAAGGGCCAAGTATAGTCCGGCCGTTTTGAGGAATCGTTTCAACAATGACACTCCCGGAGACGAAGATAGTTCCATTCTAGCCTTCTTGAGAACGGCAGTCTACCTGCATCGGAGATGGGGAGGGGGCTCCAGCCCGGCCAAGGGTGAGAATCGCACGTCTCGCGCACACCTGACAGGCAACTTTTCCGAGGCCTCATGTGGGAGCACCCGAATCCCGCTTACGTCTCACGCGTACCTGTGGCAGGCCACCTTGTGTGACGGCGACACCTGGATCTCAGGCGGGTATGCCTCCTTGCAGACCGGCATCGCTCCCGGACAGCGCGTATGGAATACGCAGCCTGGCGGCGGGTTGAGCGGTGATGGGAGGTCTCCCTCCAAGATGATCCGGTTCTTCTTGATGTGTGGGTCTGGTGAAGGCACAGCGGAAAGCAGTACCTGGGTGTACGGGTGCCTCGGGTCCGCGAACAACTCGTCGGTTATCGCCTCCTCGACGATGTGTCCGAGGTACATGACCCCCGTTCTGTGTGAGATGTACCGGATCACGCTCATATCGTGGGAGATGAAGAGATAGGTTAGGCCCCGTGCCTCCTGCATATCCAGGAGCAAGTTGATGATCTGCGACCGCACAGAGACGTCAAGGGCGGAAACCGGTTCGTCGCAGATCACGATGTCGGGATTGAGGATGACCGCTCGAGCGAACCCTACCCGCTGTCGTTGTCCCCCGGAGAGCTCATGAGGGAAGCGGTAGTAATGCTCAATGCGGAGCCCTACTTTGTCCAACATGTCGATTACCATATCCATGCGTTCCGAAGGTTTGCCCACGTTCTGAATGACGAGCGCTTCGGTGAGGATCTCGCCTATCCGCATCCGGGGGTTTAGCGAGGTATACGGGTCTTGGAAGATCATCTGGACTTTCTTTCGCATGGTAGTCCGCATTTCGCGTTGACTAATCTTTGTGATGTCAATGCCGTTGATCACAATTCTGCCGGCGGTTGCATCCAGGAGCTTTATAAGCGTGCGTCCGAGCGTGGACTTCCCGCAGCCGGACTCGCCCACCAACCCGTATGTCTCCCCGCGGTAGAGCGTGACCGACACGTCGTCGACCGCTTTCACATTGCCGACCACGTTCCCCAAGAGTCCCCTGACAGGGAAGTACTTCTTAACATGCTCGGCCTGCAGGACAACGTCTCTCTCGCTCACGGGTTTCTCGCTCGCTGGTTTTTCGTTCATCGGCATTTCACCCACGGGTATTTCGCTCGCCAATCCCTGGCTCGCATGTCCTTCAGTCGCTAATCTATTAGTCACCAATCTTTCGCTCACCAAAGCCTCACCGCCCGTTGTGAATGTGTTCAACGTGCCAGCAGCGAACAAATTGAGTGTCACTTATCTGGCGGAGTTCAGGCATTTCCGACTGGCAAATGTCGGCAGCGTATGGGCAACGCGGTCTAAAGCGGCAGCCCTTCGGTATCTGATTGAGCAAAGGTACCGTACCTTGAATTACATGCAGGCGTCTTGCGCGTTCGCCCTCAAGTCTCGGAATGGACTGCAGGAGCCCCATTGTGTACGGGTGTCTCGGGTTGTCGAATATGGTGTTGACGTCGGCTTCCTCAACGATTTGGCCCAAGTACATGACCGCCACTCGGTTGCAGGTTTCGGCGACCACGGCGAGGTCGTGGGTGATGAGGATCACGCCCATTTGCAGCTTCCTGTTGAGTTCCACGATCAACTCCATAATCTGCGCTTGAATGGTCACGTCCAGCGCCGTCGTGGGTTCATCGGCTATAAGGAGTTTCGGCTGGCAGCTTAAGGCGCACGCGATCATCACGCGCTGCCGCATGCCTCCTGACAGCTCGTGCGGGTATTGATTGAACCTTTTCTCTGGAGAAGGGATCCCCACCAGCCGCAGCATTTCAATGGCTCTTTCCTTGGCCTCTTTCTTACTCATGCCTTGGTGGATTATGAGCGCTTCCATGATCTGATCTCCGCAGGTGAAGACCGGGTTTAGCGAACTCAGGGAGTCCTGAAATACTATGGCAATCTCTTTCCCGCAAATATGCTGCATTTCGTGTTCCGGCAGTTTCATGAGGTTTCGGCCCTCCAAGAGGACCTCTCCCTCGTACCGGACCAGATTCTTCTCGTCGTAGAGCCGCATAATGGACTGTGAGGTGACAGACTTTCCGCAGCCCGACTCGCCAACCAAACCGAGGATTTCGCCTTTCTCCACGTGGAAGGAGACGCCGTCAACGGCCTTCATGATCCCGCGATCTGTCTTGAAAGAAGTGACCAGGTTTCTTACTTCGAGTATTCGTGTGGACATTGAGGCCACCTCCTTAGTTAGTGTGCGGGTCGAGCATGTCGCGCAGGCCGTCCCCGAGGATGTTCAGACCCAGCACGGCGAGGGCTGTGGCGGCGCCCGGGAACACGATTAGCCACCAACCCGTGGTGATGACGCTCTTGCCCTCGTTTAGAATGTTGCCCCAGCTAGGTTGCGGTACCGGGATTCCGACTCCAAGGAAGCTCAGCGCCGCCTCGGTAATGATGGAGTTGGCGAAGTTGTAGGAGGCTTGCACGATAACCGGCGACAGTATGTTGGGCGCGATATGGCGCCAGATGATGCGCGAGTCTGAAGCGCCGGTGGCCCGCATGGCCTCGATGTACGTCTGTTCCTTTACAACCATGGCGGCCGCCCGGGACACTCTGGCCATACGCGGTACGTACACGATACTCATGGCCACAATTACGTTTGTCGCCGTTGAGCCCAGGACCGCCATCAAGGCGATGGCCAGGAGGGTAGAGGGGATCGCGCTTAAGCCGTCACATATCCTCATCAGAACGTTATCGAGAAAGCTGTAATAGCAGGCGTACAGGCCAATGAGCATGCCGAAGACCATGGAACTTAGGCCAACGCATGTCCCCACCAACATCGAGACGCGCGCCCCGTGTATGACCCGGGACAGAACATCGCGGCCGAACGTATCCGCCCCGAACAGGTACTTGGAGCCTGGCGGCGTGAGGCGGTCCCTGACGACCATATCCAGGGGGTCCTGGGGCGCGATGACGTCGGCGAAGATGGCGACCAACACCAGCGTTAGTACTATGGATGACCCTATCACGGCCAGTTTGTTGCGGAAGAACTTTCGCAGCATGAGCTGCCGCTGTTCTCTTTGAAGCGCCCTTTTGATTTCGTTCATTTGTTCCATCTGTAGTTCCATGGCTGGCCTCCACTATTGACCAAGTCTGACACGAGGGTCGATTAAGCCGTAGATCAGGTCGATGATCAAAGTAATGAGGACGTTTGTCAGCGAAACCATCAGCACGACCGCCTGGATGACCTGATAGTCGCGCCGCATGACCGAATTAAGGGTTAGTTTGCCGATTCCCGGTATATTGAAGATGGATTCGGTTACGGTGGCTCCGGCGAGAAGAGACATGAATGCCAGACCGACTACGGTCACAATCCCGATGAGCGCGTTTCTCAGGGCATGTTTCATGAAGATCTTGAAACGAGGCACGCCTTTGGCCTTGGCCATCCGGATGTAGTCGCTGCCGAGTATCTCCAGCATTGACGAACGGGTCATGCGGATCATCAATGCCGCTTCTATGGAACCGAGGGCGATAGAAGGCATCGCCATGTACCGCAGATGAGTGGCCCACCCGACTTCACTGATGGGATGATAGCCTGATGACGGCAGTAGGCCTAGCTTTACTGATAGGAGCAGGATCAATCCCAAGCCCAAAAGGAAGCTGGGGAGCGAAATGCCGACGATGGAAAACATGGAGATCACCTGATCGGGCATCCTTCCTCGCTTCACCGCGGCGAGGATACCCAGGGGCACCGCTATGAGCGTGGCGATAAGTATGGAATATGAAGTAAGCTGGAGCGTCGGCACCAAATGATTCCGCAAGATCTGTATCATGCTGCCTTTGATGAACAGGGAAGTCCCCAAATTGCCTCTGAAGACGCCCGAGAGCCAGCGAAAGTACTGGACCGGGAGGGGGTCGTTGAAACCGAGGGACTCACTCAGGCGGGCGATTGCCTCAGGTGTTGCCAGGTCTCCCAGCATGGCGGCCGCAGGATTTCCCGGGGTCAAGTGAATCAGCAGAAAGATGGCGATAGACACCACAAACAAAACAGGGATTAGCGTCAGCAACCTTTTGATGATGTATTTCCGCATAGGCAGTGCTCCCTTTCCGCTGTGTTTGTGGAACTCGTGCCGGTGTGTGAGAACACCGGCACGAGGGTGGCTAGTGACCGCAGTGTGGCTGGCGACTGAGCGCCGACGTCCGGTTAGTTATTAATCCTCGAATTTACCCACACGAGGCGCTCAAAGATCTCGGCCCCTTCCATCTTGCTTGTGGTTACGCCCCAAACCATGCTGTTGCCAAACTTGATGATGGGAACGCTCTCGGCCCACATATACTCCTGCAGGGCGTACCAAATTTGCTGGGCCGCCGCCAAATCGGTTTCGGAGCCGATCCTGGCGAGGTCGTCGACGATTCGCGGGTCCGTGCACCAACCGGCCCAAGACGGGCTTAAGAAAAGGTTCATGTTGGGGAGGACCTTCGCCGAGAAAGAAGTGATGAACGCATGGTACTTGTCAGGCTGGTTGTTTCTGACGTCAACAAAGGTCGCCCAGTCATACACGAGCAGCTCGCACTTCATACCGATCTCGCGCATCTGGCTTTGGATGACGATGGCCATGTTGTAGAAATCCTGAGAGTCGGAAGCGCAGAGCAGTATGAACGTGTCTTGGTCTGTGAATCCCGCCTCAGCGAACAGGGTCTTCGCTTTTTCAGGATTGGCCTGGTTATAGTACTCGCTTCCGGCTTCCGTGTACCAGGTCGCTTGGCTCTTGAACATGTACGAGCTATAGAGATTGTAGAAACGCTCGTCGCCGTGGGCGCCGTACATGATGTCGTTGCAGTCTAGGAGAGCCGCCATAGCCTGGCGGAACTTAGCGTTGGCGCCCCATCCCTCTTTCTTGTTGAAAATCAGAGCGGGCAGGTCCGCCTCGGCTTCGATGATCTTGTAATCAGAGTTGTTCGCGAAGGTGTTGAAGTAATCCGCAGTTAGGCCCGTGCTGGCGTCGTACTCGCCGGTCTGAATGCCCGCGGCTATTGTCGCCACGTCACCGGGGAAGTAGAAGTACACCTCATCGTAGTACGCGCCTTTATAGCCGGCCCAACCCGAGTAGTCCCCCTCCGTGCCGTATGGCTGGTAATCCTCGAACTTAACAAGCTTGACATATTGGTTCTCCGCCCATTGGTCGAACTTGTATGGACCGGTTCCTATATACTCTGTAACCACGCCGTCCTGACCCGCGGACTCCACGATTTCGGCAGGCATGATTACGGCGTGTTGTCCGAGTCCGCCAATCATCAGGTTCAGGTAGGGAGTGCCGTGCTCCATCGTAATCCTGACTGTGTACTCGTCCACTTCCTCGAAACGGGCATCGCCCACAAGGCTTTGGGCGTTGGCCGCCTGGTCTATCCAACGGTTCATGGAGGCGACGACGTCAGCCGCCTTCATCTCTTTCCCGTTGTGGAATTTGATGCCCTTACGCAGGTAGTACGTGTAGACCCTCGAATCGTCGCTGATTTCCCAATGTGTGCAGAGTTCCGGTACCGGTTCTGATTTGTTGTTCAACGCTACCAGTTGTTCGAAAATGGAGCCGTAAGCTATTACCGAGGAATCGTCAGCCGTGTTTACTACGATGTCCAGGTTGGTTGGCGCACCGGTCAAGGCGATGTTGAGCCTGGAATCGTAGAGGCGAGGCTCCGTCTGCGGTTCAGGGGTTTCGCTGCTGGAGCACCCTGAGAACAGAGGGATTAGCAAGAGGATGCTCAATACAAGTGCTAGGTGCTTTTTCACCAATGTCACCTTCCTTTGGGGTTCGCGTTCTGGAATTAGGTTCCAGTTCGCTCCTAGAGATGTAAAATCCTGCCATACACATCCACAAGACGAAGGAGTTTTGGTGTCTGTCACTGAATCCCTCTATTTGGAAGATTGATTGGAAGGCTGATTCGAAGGCTGGTTGGAAGACTGACTTTGTAGAAAGGGGCTGTTGCTCAAAGTGAAGGATCTGTACAGCGGCCGCGCTTATCACCTGCGGAACTTATGCACATATGATGGCCTCGGGAACCCGCCGATCCAGGGAGACATCCTGGTCTGTGACGGCAAGATCGTCAAAATCGGCTGGGTGGATTCCGCGGCAGTTCCGGTTGACGCAATCCAGTTGGACTGCGGCGGACTAGCCGCTTCACCCGGATTCATAGACATCCATAGCCACTCGGACCGGGCGATTGTCTTGCACCCGGAAGCCGAGTGCTTGCTTAAGCAAGGCATAACCACTACGGTTGGGGGATTGTGTGGAGGAAGCGCCGCGGGCAAGATAACCGAGCCTCACTACATGCAACAGTACGCCTCGGCGGGCATACCCTTGTGGGAGGATTTTGAGGGCTTCCTGAAAGCTGTTGAGAAAGCCAAACCGGCAGTTAACGTAGCCATGTTGTTCGGGCATGGAGATGTGAGAACTCAAATAGTCGGTACCTCCGGAAGGCCTCTTACCTCTGAAGAGAAATCCACCATGGTTGACCTTTGCCGCAAGCACATGGCACTGGGCGCTTTCGGCATTTCCAGCGGATTAGAGTATCTTCCCGGTCGCTTCGCTGACGTTGACGAGTTGGTGGTCGCGTCCCAGGCGGTTAGGGAACGAGACGGTATACACGAGTGCCACATGCGCAACGAAGGTCCGGAACTGATTGAATCTGTCCAGGAAGCCATTGCCGTCGCGGAGAATAGCAAAGTGCGCTTTGAGATTTCCCACCTTAAAGCGGTGGGCGAGGATAACTGGGGCAAACTTCCCGCTGTCTTGAAGATGCTGGACGAGGCCGAGGCAAGGAACATAGAGATTTCTGCGGATGTGTACCCGTACTTCGCTTCCAACACTGAACTTGCCATTGTGATGCCCGACTGGTCGTTGGCCGACGGAAAGCAGGCAGGGATGCAACTCATTATGAACGATAGCGACGCGCGGGCAAAGATAGCCTTCGAGTCCGACCTTCGCACGAAAAAACAGGGTGGTTGGGACAAGATCGTCATCTTGTCAGTGGTGAACCCTGATACCAAGTGGATGGAAGGACTCAACATCGTTGAAATCGCCAAGAAGTCAGGCAAGCCTCCTCAGGAGGAAGCCCTCGACATACTGATAAAGAACTCCATGCAAGTGGGGATAATCAGGCATTCCATGAGCGAAAGCGACCTTGTGGCGGCAATGCGACATCCCAGAACGTGCATCGTGACGGACGGAACCATCGGAGTTGAATCGGAAGGCAAGATTCATCCCAGGTCGATCGGTACTTATGCCAGGTTCTTGGGGCACTTTGTGAGAGATAAGAAAGTCTTGCCCATGGCCGAGGCAATACGGAAAATTACGTCCCTCCCGGCGGCCAAGATGAGAATTCACGACAGAGGGCTGTTGCGGGAAGGACTGGCGGCGGACCTCGTCATCTTTGACCCCGACAAGATAGCCGACAGAAGCACTTACCAAGATCCCTGGCATTCCCCCGACGGCATTCCGGGAGTGTTCGTGAACGGCCAGCTCGCTGTCTGGGAGGGCGAACTCACAGGCGTCAGGCCGGGAAGACTGCTGAAGAAATTATAGATGAAGAAGCCATAAGTGATCGTTCGGCGAGACACCTCAGGGACGCAAAAAGGTCGTGACCGTCGAGGTATGGCGATCAGCCAGACAACACAGCGTAGAAGCGGTCGCGTGGCTGGGCTTGGTTACTGGCTTTCGTTACAGCCTTGTCTAGAGCTGGGAGTTCTCTAAGGTAGCTCTCTTCCACGCGAGCGCTTCTCGCTCCGTTTTCTTCACCCATGCGTCCTTGCCGTCCATGTAGGCAGCGGCATCGTCAGGATGTTCTTGAGCCAAGCGGGTTTTGAGCTCTCCGTAAGCGCGGGCGACATCAGGGTGAGTTCGAAGATAGTCCCTGAAGGCGAGGTGCCGCTCAATCTCGTCCGAGCTGGACAGCGAGTAACAATGGACGTGGTGGGTCCTCTCGTGCCCGCCTTTTCGGAAATAGCGGCGCCCCGGAAGTCCGAATTCGCCCATAGCCTCATAACCGAGCGCAGCCATCTGCGGGTTGCACTTGTCAACCAGAGTGATGTCCTTGACCACAGGCATCATGTCGATGATAGGTTTGGCCCTCAGACCCGGCACCGAGGTACTGCCGATGTGATGGATGGCTACCAGGTTATCCCCTAGAATACGGGCTATCTTATCAGCTTCGGCCTGAAACATTGCGGGCCACTTTCGATTGTAGTCGACCACCAGTACTCGCCATGTACGCATGAGCTCCACGCTCCCTTCGCAATCGTGATCATACACCGGGACTCGTTCTTAGAATATCCGTGCTCCACAGGAACCAGGGGTTCACATAGGACATCCGTATTCCACGCGAGCCGGGGGCTCACAACTTAGGGAGGACAAAGGAATAGGGAAGCCGGCACTCATGCGCCGACTTCCCATATGAGACTTTGCTTCTACGACTTCGCTTCTTCAGGTTTGGTTGTTACTGCTTGATAAGATGTATCCACTCGCCGAAGAGGAACGATACGCGCCCGATGACTAGCGAAACGCGGCCCATGATCGCGTTTCCAAAGGCAGCGCCGAACGTGATCATGATGACCCACTTGCCCACTTCGGATACCCCAGTAAGCGTCCGGGTGGGCTTGAAAGTGAAGAAGAAGTAGCTTAGAGTCGCGAGCACGCCCGCCACGATAAGGACGTTGTTGATGGTTTTCAGGGGCAGGGCGGTGGACGCCAGCTGTTTCGTTAGCTGCTCGATAACGGCGCTACGGATGGTGATGCCCGCTCCGACGCCAATTATGAGCGACAGCGGGTAGCGCCTGGTCCAGGATAGCTTGCTTCCGAAATACGGTCCGAACAGCATAAGCCCAAGCAGGACCGGAATGATCACAAGCCAATGCCCCTCGTTGACCAAGGGCCGCCAGGCCTTAGTCAGAAGGTTTTGGTATCCTACCGAGATGACATAGCCAGCGGCCGCTCCAACGTAGATGTGTTCTATGGTCCTATACATCACATTCTCTTTGAAGAGGTAAGAGAATGCTCCGATCGTCACCAAGGCTCCTACCCATGTCACAATACTGGTACTCACTTTGCTGCCCCCTTCCCAGCGAGGCCTTTGGAGCGCTTAATGAAGTAAGACGCGTTGCCAAACAGGATGAAGGCTATGAGCATGAGGTGTGCCATGCTCTGCGCGTCCATGCCTGCGGAGGCCGTACCCGGCTTGTTCATTAGCTTCTCGTACTCGGCCGCTCCTCTAAGCCCGACGAGCAAACCGGCAAGCTGTTTGCTCTGCAAGAACGGTTCAGCCTGCGGGGCTGTCACCGTGATCAGTCCGCCTATGATCGGAACCTTGTATTGGGAAATCTGCCTCACCCAGACCTCCGCGCTGTCGTCCGTGTAGAAGACGAACATGTCGAAGTCAGCGACTGTGTTGATTCCCTGGAGTATTGGCATGGTCGAGGTATTGTTGCCCTTCCAGTCGGTAGGGTACGCTTTCTTGATGTCTGCCGCCCACGCTGCCAGCGCGGTTTCGCCACCGGCTAAGAACCCAAGGTTGACGAAATCAACGCCGTACTCCTTGCCCGCCTTGACGTGAGGCTCCGTCAGTTTGTCTACAATCATGGGGCCGTGGTTCTTGTACGACACGCAAACTATCCTGACGCCCTTGGAGAACAAGTGGTCGAACAGCGCCACGGCGATGGGCTCGACGTCGGGCGCTCCGTCGACATAGTAGCCGAAGTCAAAGACGACCGTATCGCCGGGTTTCAGACTATCCAAGAGGGCAAACGCGTTACTCGTATAAGCGCTTACGTTTATCGGAAGACCTATCGGACTGACCATCGGAATGAGCACGACCAGTACTAGAAGGACATATAGCCATCGCGGATCGACTTCTCCTAGCTTGCGGATTAGTTCCACTTGGTTTCACCTCCTAGTCCCTTCCCAGGCCAAGGTGGGACCTGTCGATTCCGAGCAGAATCCGCGCGGAGACACAGATCATACCTATAGCCGAACTGATCATGATGCCGCGCACGCCGGCGAGGTTTAGGACCGACATTATCCAGTTGGTGATCGTCGGCATCCATGGGAACCAGGCTTCGCCGATGGGCGCTTTGGCGATCATGAGCATGACACCGGTGATTAGAAGCGCCGCCGCGTGAGCGTTATGAGCGCGGAACGCACGGTACGCTGCGGACGCCACGTGGAACGCGGCCATGGCGTAGAAAGCCGAGGCGGCGGGATCGATGATAGCGTTGAATACGAACTTGAACCCGCTGCTTTCCATACCCCAGAAGATCCCGGCGACAGCTGTAAAGACCATGGTGATGAGCAGCAGCGCGCTGTCAAAAGCGCCGGCCTTCTTAGCAGATATCTTCTGAGTGTGGTTGATCGCCAGGTTGATTGCGGCGAGAGCCAGGCTGAACGCGGACACGATGATAACCCAGTTCTGAAGCTCTACCGTTACCGCCGCGATGGCTTCAAAATCGAAAAAGTGTTCAAGGATCTGGATAAGACCTACTATGCCGGCCAGCACTATAGGGGCTTCACGCTTCATTATCTATCACTCCCTTCCGCCTTACTTGCTGAGGAGGTCGACGACGACATTGATGTTCAGCGTACAAAGGATGGCCCCCAACAACATCACGCCGAACGCGATCAACTTGGCGAGGTCCTGCCCGTGAACGCTGCCTAACCTGGCCGTGTCCTTGGAGATGTAGGCGCCCGCGGTCAACAGTTCTTCACCGATAAGCGTGTAGTCGCAGGCGGCGGCAAAGAAAGGCAACTGGTAGGTGCTTGTGGTTCCGGCGATCGCGATTGAGCCAACCGCTACGGCGGCTTCAGCGAAGTCGACGGCTTCCGATGCGAACTGGCCGACGAATACGCATGCGGCTACCTTCTCTCGTTGGATCATGCCAAGCACGGCCGCCGCGTAAGCGTACTGTTCAGAGGAGGTGAAACGAACCATGTCTTGATCGTACTTTTCTCTCTTGCCCTCAACTAGATAAGCCTGTTGAACAGTCTGTTCGGCCAGTGGGTACACGTTGGGATAGGAGACTGCCACTACAAGCCTGGTATCATACCGTGCGGTCAATCTAGCGATATGCCCGACGATGTCTAGCGCGGCAAAAGTCGCACCCGCGGTGCTGGTAGTGATGTCCGCCCAGCCAGGAGTGCAAAAGACTGCTTTGCCCATTTCCGTCGCTCGCCCTACCGCCTCGTCGATAGCCTCCAAACCGGCTATCCTCCTAACGTTAGGCAACTTGCTCTTGGCTTTGTTGATGCCGTACAACATGGTCCCAATGGTAATCAACGTGAAAACTAGCCCGGCAACTCGACCCTCGATTAACACACTCTCTGCACCTCCTCAAAGGTGGGAAGATTTGTAAGTATAGGTAACTTCGTGGCAGTAAAGTGAGTTCCTGCAAAAATACATGAAGATCCCCAAAAAATACCATGAAGGGCAGGGGAGGGCCGGCAACACCAAAGCTTTAGCTGTCTGTTGCTCTTTGCTGGTTAAGCGGAACAAACAGGGCGCATCGTTCGGAGACATTGGACGCGCCCTGTTATTTGTGGCTTCTTGTGGTAGTAGGCGGCAGCTTGGGACTTATGTCTAGGAGCTTTATCCTGCTGCGTGTTCCCACTTTTTGTACCATAGGGGGACGATTTGGGACTCGTCGGACCGCCCTACGCTTTAATCATCTTCCGACCCTCGAAGTAGACCTCCTCAAGACCCAGCCCCAACGCGATCTTCTTGGCCTCGTCGACAAAGGTGTACAAGTCTTTGGCCATGTGAGAGTCCGAACCCATAGTGAAGTACCGGCCACCGCATTTCTTGTATATCTCCAGCATGTCTGCGTTCGGCATGGCTTCGTCGAGGCCGGCCCTGAGCGATGATGTATTCACTTCCAAGATGATGCCGTTTCTGACCATTTCCGTGCAGATTTCGCCCAAGAATTCTTTGCTGTAAATCAACTTCCGGTAGTATCTCTTCGGGAAGTCGAGGTGGCCAACGCAGTCAAACCCGCCGCTCTTTACTGATTTGAGGACATCGGGCCAGTAGTCCTCGAAGCACTTCTCTACCGAAACGCCTCTTTGGATCATCTCGCCCGGGAACATGTCGTCTCCCCAGAAATGAACGCTTCCCAAGATGAAGTCGTAAGGAAAACGCTCGTATGATTTCAGCCCCTCCTGGTATAGATGGGGCTCGGAAAACTCGATGCCCGCGAGCAACTTGAGTTTAGGGGCATAGATACGCTTTACTCTTTGGAATTCTTCAAAGAACGCCCCGGCGTCGTAAATGCCGTAGCCAGGATCCTTGGGATTGTGGTCCGCGTGCTCGGTGAAGCAGAGGCAGTCCACGCCGATGGCAAGGGCTTGCTTACAGTAGTTTTCTAGCGGTTCTCGTGAATCGTTGGAGTGGTTAGTGTGTAAGTGTAGATCGCACCTAATCTGGAACACCTCTTCCTGGTAGCCGGTAAATAACGACTTGATTCTCCGGGTACTCCAGTGCGCGGCACTCCCGGGTAGTTCTTATAGAAGGCTAATCTATTGTACAACTCAGCATCTGAATCCGCAAAAAGAAGGATATTTCCGATTCGCAACGAAGGTGGGTTCTGTGAACATGTGTTGGAACAGATGTGCAGAATCCTGATTGTGGAGGGAGAACCGTGTCCATCAAATCCAAAGCTGTTGTCATGGTGGAGCCGCGTAAGGTTGAGATAAGGGAAGTGGAAGTGCCTGAACCCGCGACCGGTCAGGTTCTCATAAGGCAACACGCCTGTGCGCTGTGCACTATGGAACAGAGAATGTATGCCGGTATTACCAATTGGGGGTACGGCGGCGTTTGGGGTCATGAGGTCTCTGGAGTTGTTGAAGCAATAGGACCCGGCACCGTTACCGAACTGAAGGTAGGAGATCACGTGGCCCTGAGCGGATCCGGTGGTTGCGGTACCTGCTATTACTGCTCTATCGGGCTAAACCGGCTCTGCGCAGTCACCGGAATAGGTCGATCAAAGGCTTTTGATCCTGAATCAGGCAAGCTCATTGAAGGTAGTTTTGGACTGTCCGAGTACGCCGTAGCCAATGTCACCAGCGTGGTGAAGATGTCTCCGGATCTTCCGTTTGAAGAAGCGTGTTTCATTGAGCCTGTGGCGTGCGTTGTTCAGAGCACCAACAAGCTTGATATCAGGCTCGGACAAACCGTTGTGGTCATCGGGGCCGGAACAATGGGGATCCTCAACATGATACTGGCGAAGCTTAGGGGCGCCTACGTCATAGTAAGCGATCTTGATCCGGAGAGGCGAAAAAAGGCACTTGAGCTGGCTGCTCACGCGGAAATCGATCCTGCCAAGGGAGATGTTGTGGAGCAACTCAAAGCGCTTAACGACGGGCGCGGAGCCGACATCGTGGTTACAGCTGTAGGCAACAGAGCTGTAAACGAGGATGCTCTGCGTATGGTTGGACCCGAAGGCAAGATAATGCTCTTTGCTTCAGCTCATCCCGCCGCGCCTTTGACCTTAGATCCGAATGTCGTGCATCGTACCGGTATTTGCGTCACCGGCACCGTAAGTAAGAATCGAATAGATTCCTACCAAGCCGGGCTACTGCTGTCTAGACGGCTTATCAATGTAGCGCCGTTGATTGAGACCACGTTCCCGCTGGAAAGAGTCGACGAAGCGCTAGCTCTTGCCGCTGATAACGTTGTGTACCGTGTTGTTGTGACAATTTGAGCGAGTCGGGCAGTCCGTTCGTGAAGCGGACTGCCCGAGCAATATCTTGGTCACAAGGATAACTGGCCGGTGCCGGCTTTCGGAGACTTGCGGCGTCGGTCTAAGCCGGCTCAGTCTAATGGCTTGCGGCCATCTTACCTCTTGTACACTACCTTCCCGTCAACCATTACCAGCCATGACTTGCCCGTGATCTCCATGGGATCACCGTCGTAGATGCAGAGGTCCGCGTCCTTTCCGGGCGTGAGGCTGCCCACACGGTCCTGAAGCCCCAGGATTTCGGCGGCGTTCAAGGTTATGGCCTTCAGCGCCTCATCCTTGTCCATGCCCGCCTGTACGGCCATTCCTGCCATGAGCGGCAGAGTCGCGAGCGGGACGACGGGCGAGTCGGTCATGATAGCCACCTTAACGCCGGCTCTCGCCAGGATCCCGGGTGTCTCGAAGGTCTTGTTGGTTAGCTCGAACTTGCTCTTGTGCCCAAACGACGGCCCGATGATTGCCTTGGCTCCGGTTTTCGCGAGGTCCTCGGCGATGAGATGTCCTTCTGTGCAGTGATCCAGAGTCAGATCAAATCCAAACTCCTTCGCGATGCGGAGGGCGGTGAAGATGTCGTCGGCCCTGTGCGCGTGGGCTTTCAGCGGGATCTGCTTGCGCACCACGGGAAGGAGGGCCTCCATCTTAGCGTCATAAGCGGGCAGCTTGGAGGCGTCGTCCCCGGCCCGGTCGATCTGCTGCATGTATCTCACGGCCTTGCCGAACACCTCGCGGAGGATAGCCGCGGTCCCCATTCTGGTCATGGGAGTCTTGCCTTTGGCATTATAGACCCTCTTGGGGTTTTCGCCGAAAGCGATCTTCATAGCCAGCGGGTCTTTTATGACCATGTCGTCCACCCTGTGGCCGTAGGTCTTAACTGCCATGAATGTCCCGCCTATGGGGTTGGCGCTTCCCGGGCCGGTGGCCGCCACGGTTACGCCTGCCTCGCAAGCTTCCTTAACCGTGATGTCCAGCGGGTTGAACCCGTCGATGGCCCTCATGTGAGGAGTGACCGGGTCGGTCATCTCGTTGACGTCGTCTCCCTCGAATCCAATGGCGCTCTCCATCATACCGACGTGGCAGTGGGCATCAATGAAGCCTGGATAGACAGAGCGGCCGCCGGCGTCGATTATTTCCGCTTCTGCCGGGATGTCTATGTCAGCTCCCAGCTTCACGATCTTGCCGGCTTCCACAAGTATGGAACCCTTCTCAATCACAGGCGCGTCTACGGGATAAATCTTTGCGTTTGTAATCGCGATCATCGGTTTCTCCCCTTTTTATGAAATTCGTGAAGTGGCTCCGAAGAGTGATGCATCAGTGGTTCGACTAACTACCGTCGCAATCCTCCAGACGCCCTAGATGCTGCAATGGCCTGCTTGCTTCAATGTGGCGCGCGGGTAAACTGGTCGCGCCGGCGTCTCAGTCCGCGGGATGCGACATTCTGAAACTACTCTTGAAGGGCGAAATCCAAAGCCGCTTCAACATGTAGCTTTGTCGTGTCGAAGATAGGGATGTCCACGTGTTCCTGGTGAACCAGAAGCGGTATCTCGGTGCATCCCAGTACGACGCCACCTGCTCCGGCTTGAACCAGCTTATCGATGATGCGCAGGAACTCGTTCCTAGAGGCGTCTTCAATCTTGCCCAAGCATAGCTCGTTGTAGATGACGTGGTGGACGATCTCCCTGTCGTCAGGTCCCGGTATAACCGTCTCAATCCCGTGGGAAGCGAGTCTCTCACGGTAGAAGTCCTGCTCCATTGTGAACTTGGTCCCCAGCAGACCGACCTTCTCGATCCGCAGGGCCTTGATGGCCGAGGCTGCCGCGTCGGCGATGTGAATCAAGGGAATCCGGACTGAACGTTCTATTTCAGGAGCCACCTTGTGCATTGTGTTGGTAGCCAAGAGGATCAGATCGGCGCCGGCGGTCTCAAGCCGTACCGCTGAACTCGCTAGGATGCCGCCCAAGGTCTCCCAATCGCCTTGGTGCTGAAGTACCTCTATCGGGTGGAAGTCCAGGCTGTCCATCAGCAGTTTGGCAGAATGAAGCCCGCCGAGCCTCGCCTTGACTCCTTCGTTGAGCAACCTGTAATACTCGAGGCTTGACTCCCAACTCATTCCTCCGATGATTCCTATGGTTTTCACTGTGTTACTTCCTCCCTCCGGGTGCTTCGGTCATGTCGTATTTGTTTCTCAACGTGTAGCGTTTCTTCTTATTCGGCTGCTGGGGCATCGGCCCATGGGGCGTCGGCCTATGAGGCGTCGGCTGATGTGGCGGGATAGGCGGACCGCCGACGCCTGCCTTACCACTCGCAGGCGCGCTCAAGGATACGGGCCAAGGCTTCGAGCCCTTCTTGGTCAACCGCGTCGAACCTGGCGAATACAGGGCTGTCTATGTCCAGAACGCCAACGATCTTGTCTCCATTGCGAAGGGGAACGACAATTTCGGAGTTTGACGCGCTGTCGCAGGCAATGTGCCCCGGGAACTCGTGGACGTTATCCACTACCTGCGTCTTGTTGTGTGCCACGGCGGTGCCGCATACGCCTTTGCCCACCTTGATCCTTATGCACGCGGGCTTGCCCTGGAACGGCCCGAGGACGAGTTCCGGTTGTCCTTCGCTCCCTTTATCGACCATGAGGTAAAACCCGCACCAGTTTATGTCCTTGAGGGCGTGCCAAAGGAGCGCCGCCGCGTTTGCCAAGTTGGGAATGGGCAGCCATTCTCCCTCAACCATCGCAGCCAGCTCCTTTTGAAGCTGGGCATACAGCTGCCTCTTGTCGCTTGGGTAATCATAAGTCGATTGGGAGAACATTTGCGGTGACCTCCTTCAGTGTCCCGGTTCAGCCGGCATATTCCTGAGTTGCGCTTCGGTGTATGATCCTCGCCAGGGCTGCGATCCACCCCGGCACACACTCGGATCTTCATTTAGTCTGCGATGATACTACACAGACTGCCTTAGCTCCTCTTTAGACTTGGTTTTGGGCCTTGCTGGGTTGTGCAGATTCCAACGTCTCTTTTGCGGAGGGTCTCTGGGCCAAGGCGACGCCGGCTAAGCACGCCGTTCCTCCTAGCAACACGGACGGTCCAATTGCTTCGTGTAACAGAAGGCTGGATTGAAGCAGGCCGAACACCGGAACCAGGTAGGAAATAGTAGATGCCCGTGCTGCTCCCAACTTGGAGACGAGGCCGAAATACCAGATGACGGCAAGACCTGTCGGAAGCACGCCGAGAGCGGCAAGGGTTGCCCATGTACGACCTGTGGCTGTCGCCAAGGAAGGAAGAAGCGGCTCTGTGAAGGCCGACCAGAGCAGGAAAGGGATCACGCCTAACCCCGTGCTGACCGCGAGCACTGAGGAGGACGACGCGTCTAGCTTCTTGCCCAGGACAGTGTAAATGGAATATGTAATCGCTCCGAAGAACATGAGGGCCGCACCCAAAGCTCTGTTGTTCGCAGTACCTCCCGGCGCTTGTTCACCCACCAGGGCGATTGCCGCCACTCCGGCCAGGGACAGGACCAGACCGCCTATCTGATTTGCTCCGATGCGCTCACGCAGGAATACGGACGCCAGGATCGCCGCGTACACCGGCGCCGTGGAGGCAATGATGGCTCCTTCCGCGGTGGACGAGTAGCTTAGTGCAATCACTTGGCT
>DULO01000123.1 GCA_012840345.1 Candidatus Fermentithermobacillaceae bacterium | reverse complement strand
TGACAAGAACGCGTTGACGGCAAAGGTGGAGTCGCTTAAGCAGCAGATACATACGCTAGAAAAGCAGATCTACCGGCTTCGACTTGAGCGGGACGTCATGGAAGTGACGGCGGAAATACTAAAAAAACCCTCATGTTCGCCCCGCGAACACAACGTAGGATGAAAACGGCTAGCGCCTCTAGAAGTGTCCACTGGGCCGGGGCAAAGGCCGACAGTCTTTGTGGTATCCGCAACCCGTAAAAAAAACTGGCCCCGCAACCTTCGAGCACAACGTAGTGTGCCTACGAGCACGTGTAATAAAGTTCAAACTGTTCAGGTTGCAGCGTCTCGGCCCCCATTAGGGATGAGAGGGGTAGGACAATGGAGGCAATCATCGAGCGCTGTGCGGGGCTGGATGTACATCAAGAGAGCGTAGTGGCATGCGCAATATGCGGTTCCTTGGATCGAAGGCCGACCATAACGGTGGCGGCTTACGGAACCACGACAGCTGAGTTGCTGGCGCTTGTCGATTGGCTAGAAGCGCTAGAGATCACACATGTGGCTATGGAGAGCACCGGAGTTTACTGGAAACCAGTGTGGAACCTACTTGAAGGCCACGGTTTTACGTTGATCCTGGCCAACGCGCAACGGATCAAGAACGTGCCGGGCCGGAAGACCGACATGAAGGACGCGGAATGGATCGCTCGACTACTACGGAGTGGTCTTATCGAGTCGAGTTTCGTTCCGCCGACCGACGTGCGTGATCTTCGCGATCTTACACGGTATCGGAAGAAACTGCGGCAAGACGCCACTTCCGAAAAGAACCGGATTCACAAGGTGCTGCAGGACGCCAATATCAAACTGTCATCATACATGTCCGACCTATTCGGCGTCTCCGGTAGGGCGATACTAACCTCCCTGATAGGTGGCGAAGTGATCACCGAGACGGCGCTTGAACTCCTTGTGCACGGCCGTCTA
This sequence comes from Candidatus Fermentithermobacillaceae bacterium, assembly GCA_012840345.1. GTDB lineage: Bacteria > Bacillota > Sulfobacillia > Fermentithermobacillales > Fermentithermobacillaceae > DULO01. Next base: position 797 of record DULO01000123.1, on the reverse strand, counting down.
CGATCTAAACTCCCGAGCTTGGTTGAGGCGCTGAATGGACGCCTGCGCCGCCACCATAGGGATATGATTCGCTTTTCCTGGGATCATCTCTGCTTTCTGGAGCAACAGATCGTGACCGTGGAAAGGGAGATCGAGTCACACCTGCAAGCCTATCGAGAGAAGGTGGATCTTCTGTCCACCCTACCAGGTGTCAAACCCACAGCGGCGGCTGCCATCTTGGCCGAAATCGGTCCGGATGTGAAGCAATTCCCATCAGCCGGGCAATTGGCATCTTGGGCAGGAGTCAGCCCCGGCGTCTACCAGAGTGCGGGGAAGGTGAAGCGGGTCCGTACTCTGCCAGGGAACGCGATGCTCAAGGCGACACTGTGCGAATGCGCGTGGGCGGCGTCGATGAGTCGCGATACCCGTCTGTCCGCCTGCTATTGGCGGCTGGTCAAACGGATGGGCAAGAAGAAAGCCTTGATTGCCTTGGCTCACACCATGTTGCGCATTATCTATGCCATGCTACGCGACAACAAGTCCTATGAGGAGTTCGGCCCGGATTTCGGTACTAAGAAGCGCTTGAATCACGAAGACAGGATGGTCAAACAGCTGAAAGCGCTTGGGTACACAGTATCCAAGGTCGCCTAAGAGTGAAAGTCGACGAGGCGGCGTTACCCATTTTCGTAATAAAGGCCCGGGCGCCGATCCGAAGAAACTGACCAACCGGGAGAAGGCGGCAGCGATCGGCGCCCTGAGGAAGAGATACCCCCTGAATGAGATGCTGGAGTGCTTCGCCATGCCCAAGAGCAGCTACT
>DULO01000122.1 GCA_012840345.1 Candidatus Fermentithermobacillaceae bacterium | reverse complement strand
CGATAACAAGTTCCGCCAACCTGATGGTGATCTCGCTTGGCTGGGCCGCGTAAAGAGACAACAGTAGGCCCGAAGACAGGTATCCCAAAATGGCTTCGACCCTGCCAAACCGTCCGCCTACTCCGGCCAACAGCCCGGATACGCCGAGAAGGCCAAACACCAGCGGTCCGTGGCCGCTGGCCAGAGACAGCACAAGTCCTCCCGCCAACCCGGCGATCGCGCCTGCCCCAGGTCCGCCGCCATAGGCCACAATGAGGGCCGCGCCCATCACAGCCACCGTGTCAAGACCGACTCCCCACAAGGACAGACCGCGCAGCCCACCTAGAGAAAGCAGCACAACAACAAGCAGGGCTTCAGCCTGTCTTTCCTCTCCGTGAGAGACTTTGGTTACCGTGAAACCGCTATGTATAAGGAGGGACACCACAACTGCGCACAGTCCCTCAAGCAGGGCCGTCAGATAGTCGTACGCGGTCGGGGACGCTGTCAGGGCAGCTATCGAGACTCCCCGGGAAACGGCGACCACTCCACCGCACAAGAAAGAGTCCACAAGGCTGGAGGAGGCGTGGTCCTTGAGTGGCCGGAGCAAGAACGTAAGTTGAAGAAGGGCTAAGGCGTGATAGCCGGTGACATCCAGCCTCCCCAAGGTAGCGCTGCCTAACAGAGCCGCGATTGCACAGGAAATGGAGGTCAAACCACCAAGCGGCCTGCACCCGGCGAAGACAGCGGGGGCGAACGGGGACAGATCATCGGCCAGCACGGTCCTCCCAAGCAGGAAGGCGAGAGCCGCTCTCAACCAGAACGCTCTATCTAGCTTGACCTCGCGGGATGTCAGCTTCTCTTTGATTACGGAGAGAAGTTTCAAGACGGCTACCCCCTTGATATAGGGTTTTTTCCATTTTATCCCTGATGCCTTGCGGGCATTGTCGGGGCTTGTCCTAGGAGCCGTTGCGGAGTTGTCGAAGGATGGATAAGTCTCGGACAAGGTTCGCAGAGGTAGTGCTTAATAATCTTCAACCCCTACCTAAATTATTTCAAGTTATGGCTTGACGTTTTCTAGACTCCCCAATATGATCGACCTAGTCTAGGAAGACAGGGTGATTAGGTTGGTCTCAATGACTCGTTCATCCCTATGGTCAAGTTTCAGGTGGATAGCCCGGTACGCGGACCGCTCGGCCGAGAGACTGGCGTGGCTTGCCGCCCTGCTTGTTGTCTCCGTCATCATTCCTATGTTTGACTCCTACGGACTCAAGGTGACGGTAGACGCCATGGCTGCTCTAGATAGACAGGGTATGGTGAAAGGCATCGTAATGGTCGTTGGCGCGTTCCTAGCCGAGTCGCTGATTGCGGGCGCCAACACCAAGCTCCGGGTATCGCTAATGGAGTCAGCGGCCCTGAATCAAAGAAGGCGCTTGGTGGATAATACGATGTCTATTCCCATGCTTGCGTTCGACAGGATCCCTAGGGGCGACGTGATATCCAGAATAACGTCGGACGCGGGCGAAGCCTCGAGGATATTCACCAGCGTCTGGTACCTTTGCGACATATCGCTGAAAGCCGTTTCGGCCTCTGTGTTCATGCTGTTCCTGAACTGGCGGGTAGGCGTGCTCGTGCTGGCCGGCAACGTCATCGTTGTGGCGCTCACCCGACGGCTTAACGTGTCCATGCCCGAAAAGGCCAAAGCCCACCGGGATTCTCTCGGTCGGACTTCCGCCCGCGCCCTGAACATCCTCGAAGGCCGGCGAGTCATAAAAGCCTTCCTGGCCAAAGACCAGATGGAACGGTGGTTCCGCTCCCAGACATCCGAGACTTACGCCGCGGAGATGGACGTGGCAAGGCTGGTCTCGTGGAATGAGTTCTGCACATACATCTTCGCGTTTGTGCCGATGGCAGCCGCCTTCGGATACGGCGGATACTTGGCCGCGATCGGCCTGGAGTCTCTAGGAGGCATTCTGGCTGTCCTTCGCCTGACAGACTATATCGGACCGCTCGCGGGTTTGAACCGGTGGCTTG
>DULO01000121.1 GCA_012840345.1 Candidatus Fermentithermobacillaceae bacterium | reverse complement strand
GGCGGCGTTCAGGTAACCGTGACAGGGATCCTGAGCGACGAGCCAAACGTGTATATGCGAGGTCAGATAGTTAAGGCGATAGAAGTTCGTGTAGACAGCTGAAAGAGGGCGAGGACATGTCGTAGAAGATCAGCTTTACGCGGAATTACAGCGACCTGATAGTACGCATCGTCCTACTCGGATCAGACTTCCGTGTGGTTATGTTTATCGATATAGGCCCAATTGCAGAGATGACACCGCATGCTGGGTCTCGGACCATGGTACACGAATGGCCAAAGAACAGGCTCTAGCGGTTATTAGTGCCATTACCCCTTCGAGGTGTCTGCGATGGTCAAGATATAGTAACCAAATCCTTTGTTGTTCTTCTTCCCACGTGACGATAAGCCTTTCTGTAACCACTCCCTGGCCACCTCGGCAGTCCCTTTAGCCACACTTTAACCTGAACCGGGATAACGGTGATCCCCAGCCTCCCAGAAAGCCAACTGGAAAAATCGGACAAACAGAGTCTTGATCTTTGCGAGGGATATGACCATAATGGCTATAACGTTTGGCGAGAGGAGGTCAAGGCAATGGATCCTTCCAGGGAGGGTGCCACCCATGAAACCATTCTGAGCGGATTAGATGATAGCGCCCTATGGATCCTGGGGAACATACAGAAGCATGGCCCCATCACGATCACCAGCCTAATGGAGATAACGCAGAAGCCGCGCACGACGCTTAACCGGTCAATCAGGGAACTCCTGGACCATGGGCTAATCAAGCAAGAGGGTCTGGAGACTTCCACGGGGGGCCGGCCATCGGCGATTTTCAGGATCAACGAGGACGGCTTCTACACTGTGGGAGTCGAGTTGTCCCACACCAACATTCATGTGCTCATATGTGACGCTTTGCTGGAGCCGCTTTGGATTGCCGATTTTGCCATTATGGATAAAAGTACTCCTGACGAGGTCTTCTCAAGACTATTCGAAGCCCTTGAAAGCAATCTGGCTGAAGTTGTATCGGATCGGAGGCGTCTCCTCGGGCTCGGTATCGGTTCGGTCGGTCCTCTCGACCTTGAGCGCGGAGTAATGCTGAATGCCTCCAGCTTCCCTAACCCCGGGTGGCGAAACCTGGGCCTTCGCTCGATCTTTGAGGACAGATTCCATGTTCCGGTGTACATAGCCAACGGCGCGAGCGCGGCGGCAATGTGCGAATACGTTCATTATGTTACCTCTGACGTCCACAACCTAATCTTCTTGAATGTAGGCGTGAGCGTGCGCTGTGGCGTGATCTCCGGCGACACACTACTTACAGGCGATGGTGATAGGGAGGGAGCCTACGGGCACCTCATTATCGTGCCGGGAGGCAGACCATGCTACTGCGGCAAGCACGGCTGTGTCGAGGCATACGCCACCGCCCCTGCTATAGTCAGAGCATTTAAACACGAAATAAGGATTGGCAAGGCATCGAGTCTGGTGGGTGCCAAGAGCCTCGATAAGATCCAATTCGCTGATATCTGCGACGCGGCCAGGAACAACGATGGGGTGGCAATCGAGGTTCTGCGTGACGCGGCTACCTACATGGGGCTGGTGATGGCCAACATCATCAACGTGCTCAATCCGCAGGTCATTGTTCTTGGGGGGACTGTTCCCGATCGCTTTCCCGACTACTTCGACTGGGCCGTCCAGACGGCACAGAAGATGATCTACAACTCGGAACAGGTAAAGTGCCAATTTACCACTCCTCTAATGGGGCATAACACGATAGCGGCGGGAGCCGCCGCCATGGTGCTGCTTTCCGCGATGAAGGTTAAGAGCCTATGGTGACTACTAGACAGCGATCGCTTCGGCGGATAGCGGAGATATCCCTGGTGTTCATCAAGATGGGGTTCATGACGTTCGGCGGTGGATTTGCCATGCTTCCCCTGATTAGGGAAGAACTCATCGATAGGAGACACTGGCTCAGCGAGGACAGGTTCCTGGAGGTTATTGCCGTTGCCCAGGCCTTGCCTGGTTCTCTTTCGATCAACATGTCCATAATCGTGGGCTATGAGGTGGCTGGGCTTCCAGGAGCATTGAGCGCGGTGGCGGGAGCCGCTCTCCCGCCGTTTCTCACGATCACTCTCGTCGCGGCGGTATTCAACAGGTTACAGGACAACCCGGTAGTTGACGCGGCTTTCATGGGAGTCCGCTGCGCGGTAGTCGCGCTGATATGGAACGCGGGTATGGAGACAGCTAAGTTGGCGGTGAAGGACTGGCGTTCATGGATCATACTTGGGGTCACGATAGTGATCATGATGGTCACCCCGCTGAATCCGGCCACGCTCATTCTGGTTCTAGCGGCGATTGGCTCGAGCGCCATGATGGTAAGGTCCTGGAAGGCTCGTCGAGCTACCGAGATGGGAAAGAGGAAGGAGGGTCAAGATGGTATTCATTAGCCTTTTCGAAGTGTTCTTCAAGATCGGCCTAGTCAGTTTCGGAGGCGGGTATGCGATGATCCCCTTGATAGAGAGTGAGATCGTCAAGCGAGGATGGCTCCTGCCTCAGGAGATCGACAACTTAGTCGCGGTCTCGGAGGTGACGCCGGGTTCCATATCCATAAACACGGCAACGTTCGTGGGCTATCGAGTAGGGGGTTTCTTCGGGGGGCTGGTGGCTACCCTCGGTTTGGTTTTTCCTTCCCTGCTGGTTGTCCTTTTCGCTGCCGCTCTGCTGCCAAGGTTTGGGGATTCGCGGTCGATCCAATCCGCGTTTGTTTGGGTAAAACCCGCGGTAATCGGCCTGATCATGGTGGCAGGAGCGCTTGTCGCAAAGACCTGCCTAATTGACGACCATGCTCTTCACCCCCTACACTTCACAGCATTGCTGAACTACCGCGGCATAGCGATCTTCCTTGCGACAGCCTACTGTGTTCGTAAACTCAAAATGCCAACGTTGTCGCTGATAGGGTTGTCATCTCTCATGGGGATAGTGCTTTTCTGGCGAGTGTAACGAGTCTACTCCGTCATCACAGCGCAGCAACCTGCCGCGCCGCGCTGCCGCCGTGTTGGCGCGCATGTTCACCTTCCGGCCGGGAGAGGGCCGCAACGCCCGTGCCTGACGCTACATGAGAGATGCGGGTTCTCTCGCCTCGATAGTCGAGGACTGACCGACTCCAGGTATAATAGAGGATGGACATGCAGAAAAGGGAAGTGCTTCAATGAGCTCTAGAATAGACGCGGGTACAATGTCGGCTTTGCAGAAAGCCCAAGAGAACGAAATAACGGAGTATCACATCTACTCGAAGTTGTCCTCAT
>DULO01000120.1 GCA_012840345.1 Candidatus Fermentithermobacillaceae bacterium | reverse complement strand
TGGCCCCCACGTTTAGAGCCATAAACATTGACATGGCCACAAACATCGGCTGGTTTGAGAGACCTACCGAAGTGATCGCCCACGGACCGAGCCTTCCAACCATGATCATGTCCGCCATGGAGACGAGCGTCATGAGGATCATCTCGGCTAGGGCTGGAAGAGCAAGGGTCAAGATGTTTTTCCGAATGAGGGATACTTCTTCGTGGTCTATAACCTCTTCTATGATCTCTTTGTCGGAGGCTTCCGGCGCGGGAATAGCCAGTTCGCCGCCGGGCGGCTCAACGGAAGCGGCCCAGCTATCGTCGTTTGAATTCTCGGCCTCGGGTGGCATAACTGTCCCGTTTTCTTTGTTTAAGTCACCCACGGTCTCCAATCCCCATCTCTGTTTTTTGTGAGTTATTTCTGTACTCCAAATATCCTACCATTGAGGCAAATAAACGGCAACAAGTGGGCTCTTAGTGCGTGACCGCCGGATGTTCAGTCTTGAGGCGGCAGGGAACGAGAAGCGGACTTAGAAGGCAAGGCTGCAGCCACAACAGCCAATAGGGCTTCTTGCTCTTCCGATATGTTCTCCGCCACTCTGGCGGCCGCAAGTGGGAACGTCCATGCTTGCAGCTCCTCCATTGTCCCGGGGCGTAGCTCCAGATAGCGCTCGGCGTAGGCCCGCCTATACTCCTCGGTGAGCCTCTCTACAGCTTCCCTTTCTTCCCGAGACCGAGAATGATATTTGCCCATGCGCATGAGGAGCATTACTCGCGCGACGTCAGCCAGAGGATTCCCTTTGCATGCGTTATCCCAATCGATGACTACCGGACCCCTGGGCGACAATATGACATTCTGTACGTTCAAGTCCCCGTGGCACAAGGCGTTTCCATCTGGCAGCGCCTGAAGCGATTCCATAGCGGCGTTTTTTATTTGGCAGGACAAGAGGGATCCCCGCTCAATCGCCCTGCGTTGGGCATCCCGCTGAGAGGGCAAGTCCTCAAGGACATGCTTGTGGATCTCCGCGTGCAGTTCCGCGTGCAGAAAGGCATAGTCTTGAACTTTGCCGGGATTGGCTCTAATCTGGTCCTCTAACCTGGGGCCTTGGATGCGCTCATAGACGATCCCGGCCCTTCCTGATAAATGGACCACATCGAAAACTCTCGGCGACGGTACTCCCGCCTCATTGACGCGGCGGGTAAGGTCAGCTTCTCGTTCGGGCCACGTCCTGTCTACGCCTACTTGGTATAGCTTTAAGACCTTATCGTTACCTAGAGCGTATACTTCAGCCCGCCGCCCCCGGCCGACCATCTCACCAATGTCCAACAGGAACACTCCTTCTTGGCGCCTGATACCTGACGTTCTTGGGGGACTCGAAGATCCTATCAAAAGGAGACGGAAGACGGAAGGTAACGGCACCGTCAACACAGTCTTGTCGAGCCCGGCAGAAACTGGTAATATGTGGGAGGGCTTCCGTGCGGACGCGGTCGACATTTGAAAAACCTTCGCGGTTTCGTTCGGAGGGGGGAGAAAGCCTGTACGCGGACATCGCAGGATCGACAATTGTGGGAATTGAGGGCGTCAGCGTCACCGTGGAGGTGGACGTTTCGGCGGGCTTGCCCGGGTTGGAGATCACCGGAATGGGGGATACGGCTGTACGCGAGTCCAGGCACCGCGTGAGGTCGGCCATAAGAAACTCGGGTTTTGAACTCCCTCCCAGGAGAATCACTGTAAACTTGGCGCCCGCGGCAGTACATAAAGAAGGTTCCCAACTGGACCTGCCGATAGCGCTGGGCATCCTGGCGGCGTCGGGCACTATCGTGGGAGGAGAAAGGCTGAAAGAGCATTGCTTCTTGGGGGAGCTGGCGCTTGACGGGTCGCTGAGGCCCGTGAGAGGGGCGCTTGCCATGGCCTTGTCGGCTAAGGACAGGGGCTATTCCCGGGTAATCGTCCCCCGGGATAACGGTGCCGAAGTCTCCTGCATCTTGGACTTAGCGGTTCGAACCGCCGGCAGCCTTAGGGAGGTAGTTGACTATCTTGGCGGGAAATGCGAGCTGAACGTACCTTTACCTGGTGAAGACACGCGCCTCCCCGCGTCCGGCATTCCCGATTTCCGGGACATAAAGGGCCAGGCCGCGGCCAAGCGGGCCTTGGAGGTGGCGGCGGCCGGAGGACACAACCTTCTCATGCTTGGCTCGCCGGGCGCGGGTAAGAGCATGTTGGCCAGGGCAATGCCCGGAATCTTGCCTGACCTCACGCCGGAGGAAGCTCTTGTCGTTACAAGGATCGCGAGCGTGGCCGGCATACTTGCCCCCGGCTCAGGGCTCCTCCGGGAACGGCCCTTTCGCGCGCCCCACCACACGATAACGGCCACCGCGCTAATAGGAGGGGGCGCCCATCCTGTGCCGGGGGAAATCACCCTGGCCCACAGAGGGGTTCTGTTTCTGGACGAACTCCCCGAGTTTCCCCCATCGGTGCTTAACGCCCTGCGCCAGCCGTTGGAAGACGGTAGGACGGTGGTCGCCAGATCAAAGGGGACCTACGTCTTTCCGTGCCGGTTTGTGTTACTGGCCGCGATGAATCCGTGCCCCTGTGGGTTCTATGGAGATCCCCTCCAGGAGTGCTCTTGCACGGAACACGCGAGACGCCAGTATGTGTCCCGAATAAGCGGCCCTTTTCTGGACCGGATCGACCTCCATCTCGAAGTGCCAAGGGTCACGCCCGGCGAACTCCTGGAGGACCCGACTGAGACGAGCGCCCAAGTGAAGGAGAGGGTGGCGGAAGCCCGGAGGCTCCAAGCGGAACGGCTCAAAGGTACTGGAATGGTTTGCAACTCGGAAATGGGGCCCAGGGAGGTTAGCGCTCTCTTGAGCGTTTCCGGCCAAGCGAGGAAGCTCCTTATGCAGGCTTATTCGGTAATGAGGTTATCGGCGAGGACGTATTACAAGGTGCTGAAGGTAGCTGCCTCTATCGCGGACCTAGCCGGCTCACCCAGGGTCGAGGAAGAGCATGTAGCCGAAGCGCTGTCTTACAGACCGGGCACGGTGTGGGAAGGATGAGGACACGCACCGACGGACAGGCACAACAGAATGAACCGCGTCAGGACATTGCGCGAGGCAAGACCCGGGGGCTAGCCCAACGAACGCCCCGCCGGTCAACAGAGATAGGCCGCGAGAAAGAGGAAATGGCCTGCCGTTTTCTTACAGAGAACGAAGGATACAGGGTCATAGAACGCAACTACAGGTGCAAGTACGGCGAAATAGACGTGATTGCCGTGGACGGCAACGTCTTGGCCTTCGTCGAAGTGCGGTACAGACGCGATGGAAGCCTGGTTTCCGCGCTGGAATCGGTGGACCGAGCTAAGGCCGCCAAGTTGAGGCTGGCGGTAAGGCGCTACATCTCGAGTCGCGACCGGAGTATCCTCCCTGAAACGCAAGTTCGCGTAGACTTGTGCCTCGTCAAAGACGGAAACCCCTGTTACGAGCTCATAAAAGGCATAATCGAGTTCTAGGCGTCCGCCGCGTCTCCCACCGGCCTAAAAGACCGCCTGTGAATGGGGCAGGGACCAAAGCGGCTTAGCTTTGACCTGTGTTCTTTGGTACAGTACCCCTTGTGCTCTTCGAACCCGTAGTCCGGGTACAGTTCCGCGTATTCGGTCATGATCCGGTCGCGGGTCACTTTGGCGACGATAGACGCGCAAGCGATGGACGCCACCAGGGAGTCGCCGTGGACCACGGCTTCTTGCGGGATGTCAAGACAGGGGATAGGGTACCCGTCGACGGCCACAAATCCCGGACGGTACCCTTTCAGGGTAAGCATATCTATGGCCATCCTCATGGCGGAAAAGGTGGCAGGCACGATCCCGTACTTGTCTATGTACTGAGACGAGCGGATTCCGACCCCAAAAGCGAGGCAGTTTTCCAGGATCTCGTCGAAGAGGCGCTCCCTGCTCTTTTGCGACAGCTTCTTAGAATCATCGATACCCGAGATCATGGAACTCGCGGGCAACACTACTGCCGCCGCCACTACCGGGCCGGCCATAGGGCCTCTTCCGACTTCGTCCACTCCGGCGACATAACCGTACTTGCGTCGCCACTTGTCTTCCGCAGAGTACATTGCCTTTACTCTCTCTTCGTCCTCCGGTCGCCTCGGCAAGGCCTATCACCCCTCTTTTGGGGGTTCGCCAAGGAACTCGGCTTGTCCTGTCTTACCCGCGAAAAGGCAGCAAAAGAGCCTGTCTAGCCGTTGCCTCGGATGCGGAGCCGTCGTGGTGCCGGCATCGTTATCTGGGATACGGGTGCCGGTAGACGAATCCGGAGTTTAGGAGACTGACCTTGATATCAAAGGTTCCCTGAACGTCTGGGAACCGCTCAGGCCAGTTGAAGTTCTCCCACTCCGGTATTGTAGCGAACTTCATCTGAACGCTCCTGCCCAATTGGATTGGGTCGGACCTAAAACTTTGCAGTTTTCGAAAGGTCTTGGTCAAGAGTGCCGCCATCTCTTCTTGGGCACTAAGGATCACGTCATCTGAGAACTCCCTGCCCAAAGGCTCCAGAGTTGGGTGAACGACGATTTCGTCAATGGTTCCCACAAGACGAATGACCCAAGTAACGTAAGTTGTGTTCCCTTGAATGTTGATCCTACGCCTCACGGCTGCGTGTCTGAACCTCAGCGATACTTCTTCGTGGCTCTCTGGAAACGCCATTTGAAGAACTGTATTCCTCAAGTTCCCCGCCATCAAGTTGGCCGCCATGGTCTCATAGAAGTCCAGAGTTCCTACCATTCGTTGCACGTCTCCGACCTTGGCGTAGACCGCGCTTCCCAACACCCGGACCACCTTTAGTCCGTCGGGCTTGTCGCCCCCAGGCTTCCGGTCTCCGAGTCCCATATCCTGTTCCTGGGCGGACCCTTCGCCGTCTTCGCCGGTTCCGGGGCGTTCTGAACTGTCGTCCGCGGCAACCGATGAAGCCAACGTCATGTAAGGCGTCCACGGGTCTGAGTCAATTGTGTTGTAAGCGTTTATGAACTCCTGCATTGACACGAACGGACTTCCGCCAAGGGTTGTATGGGTGGATTCGATAAGTTTACGGATCATGACGGACGGTTCCGTCTCTTCTCCGGGAGTGAACTCCTTGACGAAATCCTCAGCTTTTTCCCTGCACGTTACCACCAAGGTGGTGGGACGAAACTGAAGCGTCCTCGAGAACACGTCCACCACGGGACCTACGTCCTTGCGCGCGAACTCCTCTCCCAATACGAGGATGGTAAGGTGACCAACGGTAACATCGCGCCCGGTTATCTGCTGGAGCCCGTTTAGTGCATCGAGGATGTTCTCGCCTTCCACCGTTATGGGGAAGCCTCCGAGTGAGGAACCTTGTCCGCTCCCGCCCTGTCCTCCCGCCGCCGCTCTGGGTATGGCGATTCTCGCGGTCAGCCGGATCCGCTTGTCCGTGCCGTTGTCGACACCCATGACCGTGACCAAGGACTGGTTCTCCAGTTCTTGGCGGCCCCAGCATCCGGCTGAAGACGCAGCCAACGTTAAGACTAACAGGAGGAAGACGCTCCGTCTCCACACTCTAACTCTGCCCAAGTTTGGAAGGCTCCTCCTTTCCGCCTGCTCTAAGCTTCTTCCCGGCAAGCGGGGGTCCATCGGAGGACCGTCTGCCCCTGGGATTCCCGCCTTCTCGGGGAGCCATTCCTCTCACCCGCGCGACAAGATACAGTACCCATCCCGACGCGACCAAGGCGATCCCGGCTTCTTGAAACAAGATGCCGTGCAGTAGCTCGCCGGCGGACAGAATGCTGGGGGGAATGGACGCTCCCGCGAAGAGCAGGAGCCCTACCGCCGGCGCGAACGGCCTGTAAGTGTGGACTCCCGCCAGCTGGGCGAGGAGGATAAACGCGATTATGTATAACACGCTCAACTGGACTGAAGTCGTGAAGAACCACACGAAGGTAAACACGGCCTCAAGCCTCTGCAGGAAAGGCCCGAGATACACGGCTCGCGCCAGGATTCCCAAAGGGTCGATTATCCGTGATATCTCCGGATGCGGGAAGACAGTGATAGATACCGCGGTACCGATTGTCACGATCACCCCCGCCAAGAGCACTCCGCCGGACGTACCCCGGGACAGGTTCTCGGGAGCCCTCACATAGGACTTCCAAACCATAACCGACGGCATGACAGCGAAAAGGCCCGTGTTTAGGGCACCTTCCTTTATGGTCTCAGCGACGCCGAGACCCCAAAAAGGGAAGAGATTCCGGAGGTCGATAAAGCGGCCCGCCCCTACGATAACCGCGATTGTGGAAATAACCGTCAAGGGCGCGAATACCACCGCCACCCTGGCGACTGTCTCAAGACCGAGCCAGGCGCCGTAGAGCCCTGTGACCACGGCGATGGCGATAATTACCTCGATGGGGAAGTGGGGCAACAGGCCGATGACCGCGCCCCCCGCGACAACTCTTGTGTTGAGAGCGGCCCCTGCCAGACAGGCCAGCAGTATGGCAAAGGCGAGGAGGTCACCCAAGAACCGGCCCAAGGTCTTCCTGAGGGCGGGTACAAAGGCCAAGTCCGAGGTGGCGTTGGCCCACTTGAGCCATCCCAGAAGGCCGAGCAAGGCAAGGCCGGTGCCCACTATGGTGGTGATCCACGCCGAGGTACCGACTCTCGCGGCGATAAATGACGGAGTCATAAGGAAAACTTTGGCCCCCAACAGGAAACCCGTCATCAGGGTCACTTGTTTTCCGTCTATATGGCCCAATTGGATAACCGGTGAAGAGTCCGGTCTATTTCGGTCCTCGGTTTCTCGCCTTCCCTTGCTCATGGCTTCCCCCATCGCCTCCTTCCTCGGTCTTTCCTTTCTCCTTCCGTTTTTCCTCAAGGACGCTGGACCGGAGCCTGTGGGACGCCGTTTCCCCGATATCCCAGAGTCTCGGCTCATCGGGTGCCCTGAACTTGTCTTTGGGCCTCACGAAAGTCTGCCTCAGCCGCATATCCTGGGCAGCCGGCTGCAAGAGGGAAGAGAAGGACGACTTCCAGACAGGAGCGATCGGAGCCAACAAAGGAACTCCCAAGGAAGTTAAGGACGCGAAGTGGCAGATCCCCAAGTATGTTAGGGATACCACACCCAGTAGGCCCGCAACGGTGCCTGCTATGATAAACAGTAGGGTCGCTATGCGGGTAAACATGGCAAGTTCCTGGTTAGGCACGGCGAAAGCCGCCACGGCGGTTATGGCTATGACTATAACCATTATTGGGCTCACTAAATTGGCGGATACCGCGGCTTCTCCGATCAAGAGAGCTCCGACTATGCCGATGGTGGGCCCGATAGGGGATGGGATGCGAATACCTGCCTCGCGGATCAGCTCAAAGCCGAAGTACATCACGAGCATTTCCACATAAATAGGGAAAGGTATGGGTTCCCTGCTGGCGGCTATCGCCATGAGAAGCTGGGTCGGGATCATCTCGGCATGGTAGTCCACTATCGCCACGTACACGCCCGGCAGGAACACCACCAAGAGGAGAGATATGTAACGGATCAACCTGAGAAGGTTGCCGTAAGGCCACCTGACGTACTCATCTTCGGGACTGTGCACGAACGCCAGGATGCTTACAGGCAGGATGAGCACGAACGGGTCCCCGGCCACCATGACCGCGCACGACCCCTGAAGGAGGAAGCGCGCTACCCTGTCTGGACGCTCAGTGCTCAACACGCTGGGGATCAGGGTTTTTCGGCCCTCAATCATCTGCTCCAACACGCCGCTGGTCAATACGTCCGAAAACGAAATGGACTTCAGGCGGCGCCGAAGCTCCGCCACGAGCTTGTCGTTGGCTATGCTTTTCATATACAGCATGGCGCACCGGTTGTAAGCCGTCGCGCCCAGGTCGATGTTCTCTACCACCAAGTCGGCAGACTGCAATATGGACCTGACGATGGCGGTGTTTACCCTGAGCACCTCAACGAAACCCTGCTGGGGACCTTTTACGATTCGCTCGCTGAACGAAGTGCTGACTGTCCGGTGCTCCCATCCCTTGGTCTCGACGGTTAGGGCGACTTCGCGTCCGTCCATGAGCACGACGGTGTCTCCGGCGATCATTCCCTCTACCAGTTCCTCCAGGCTCTGCTTCTCTTCAACCTGTCCGCTGGGGAGGAGGGCGTTCTTCAGGTAGGTCACCGGGTCTTTCGCGTCGTAGTTTCTAATGGACGAAAGCAAGAGCAGGGGCTCTAAGACTGAAGACTGTACCTTGTTGGAATCGGCAAGCCCTTCGATGTAAGCGACCACTACCTTAATGGCCGGTTTCGCGCAGACGATCTCCCTGAACACCACGTCGGAAGAATGGGGAACGTGGAAGACTTCCTTTAGGAGATCGGAAGAGTCCTTCACTCTCTTGGGAATCTTGGTCCCTTCAACAGGGGCTCGCTCCTTCCCCTGGGGGGTCTTGCCGTGTATGGGCCTTGTCCCCAAGGAAAAGGACTTACGCTCCGACCTTCCTCTGGCGGGAGTTATAAGCGATAATAAGCGCTTCCACGGGTTTCTTGGCCTCAAGATCTCACCTTGACCTGCTTGGTTCTAAAGTTGATCATGCCCCTTCACTTGCGCTCGAACCCTTTCGCCGCATTCGCGAAAGTGGTATATTCATGTCGGATTGTCAGGAATTGGGAGGGACTAGAGTGGACCAGTCCGCGGGAACCGTTCTCACCCCGGAAGACCTGGCTTACCCGGAAAACCTGCGCGCCGTACCCGATCCCCCGCCCCTGTTTTGCGCCGGGGATATCTTGCCAACTGACAGGACGGCGGTCGCCATCGTGGGTACCAGGAGTCCGACGCCCGTAGGACGGGAGATAGCCTACGAAATCGCCTCGGACCTCGCGCGTGCCGGCGTTACGGTAGTCTCGGGACTCGCCGCGGGGATCGACGCCGCGGCCCATAAAGGAGCGCTTGACGCGGGGGGCAGGACCATCGCCTGCCTAGGAGCGGGAATAGATGTTGTCTATCCCAGGGAGAACCGGAATCTCTTCGCGAGAATCCCCAAGTCGGGAGCCCTGGTTTCAGAGTACCCCTTGGGGACAAAACCCTTGCCGTGGCACTTTCCGGCGAGAAACCGGATAATATCCGGGTTGTCGCTGGGCGTATTGGTAGTTGAGGCCGGGGAAAAATCAGGAGCGCTCATAACCGCGGATTGGGCCGCCAAGCACGGCAGGCCGGTTATGGCTGTCCCGGGCAGCCCCAAGTCGAGAGCGAGCGCGGGTTCTAACCGCCTCATTCAAGATGGGGCTTATCTGGTATGCTGTGCCCGGGATGTGCTATCCTTTCTCAGGCATGAGTCCGAATACATACCAGAGGCGACTTCGGCCAGAGGCGTTTCGCTGACCTTGGAAGAAGCGTACGTGCTGGGAGAAGTCGCCGATAATGTGTTTTCGGCGGATGAAGCCCACTCCCGGGTTCCCTCCCTTTCCCCGGGAAGGCTCTTATCGGTGTTGTCGTCTTTGGAAGTGAAGGGAGTACTAAAAAGGCTTCCCGGAGGCAAGTACATGCTTAGGGGTACGACAGAGTAATACTCTTGGGAAGCGAAGGAGCGGTTTAGGTAAATGGCCGAGACAAAACGTCCGTTAATAATAGTTGAATCGCCCACCAAGGCAAAGACCATATCCCGGTTCATGAAGTCCAGGTACCAAGTTAAGGCTTCTTTGGGCCACGTGAGAGACCTGCCCAAGAGCCAGCTTGGAGTGGACGTGGAAAACGGTTTCGCTCCCAAGTACATAAACATACGCGGGAAGGGCGAGGTAATCAAAGAACTAAAGGAAGCCGCCAAGAAAGCAAGTTCGGTGTATCTCGCGACTGACCCTGACAGGGAAGGCGAAGCCATCTCGTGGCACCTTTGCGGCATACTGGGCATCCAGCCCGAGAAAGCGAAGCGAGTCACCTTCCACGAGATCACCGAAAAAGCCGTAAAGCAAGCATTTGCCCGCCCGGCGCCGATTAACCTCAGGCTCGTAGACGCCCAGCAGGCCCGCCGGGTCATCGACCGGCTGGTGGGGTACAGCTTGAGCCCTCTTCTCTGGCACAAGATAAAACCGGGCCTGTCCGCGGGCAGGGTGCAGTCGGTGGCCTTAAGGATCGTGGTTGAAAGGGAAAAGGAGATCAGGGCCTTTGTACCGGAGGAGTACTGGACCCTGGACGCGTACCTTAGAGGCTCCGCAGGCGAGGTAAAGGCCCGCTATTTCGGAGAACAGGGAAAGAAGGCGGAAATAAAGGATAAGGCCACGGTGGATTCCATCGTAAAGGACGTCTCGGGCAAGGACTTTCTGGTCAAGTCGGTTACGCCTAAAGAGCGGCGCAAAATAGCGCCTCCGCCGTTCACCACCTCCACTCTCCAGCAGGAAGCATCCCGAAAGCTCGGCTTTCCGGTGAGGAAGACCATGTCTTTGGCCCAGGAACTCTATGAGGGGGTCGAGCTCGGAAAAGAGGGTTACACCGGCCTCATCACTTATATGAGGACCGACTCGACCCGGATCTCGGAGGTCGCCGCAAACGAGGCCAAGTCGTACATAACCGGCGTCTTTGGAGCGGAATACGCCGGTTCTCAAAGGAAGGAAAAGGAGAGGCCAGGAGAGCAAGGCGCCCACGAGGCAGTGCGTCCGTCAAGCGTGCTGAGGACTCCCGCGGAAGTAAAGCCGTATCTCAAGCAAGATTTATTCCGCCTCTACAAACTCATCTGGGAACGCTTTGTGGCAAGCCAAATGGCTCCGGCTGTATACGATACCGTCACCGCGGAAATCGACTGCGCGGGGCATACCTTTAGGGCGAGCGGTTCGCGCCTAAGGTTCCCGGGTTTCACCAGAGTCTACGAAGAGGGGTCCGATTCCCCTGCCGAGGAAGACAGGGAGATCATCCCTCTCACCGAAGGTGAGGTGCTGAAACTAATGAAACTGGACCCCGTTAGCCACCTCACCGAACCGCCTCCCAGGTTCACGGAAGCGTCGCTGGTGAAAGCCCTGGAGGAAAACGGGATCGGCCGTCCTTCCACCTACGCTCCCACTATCGCCACCTTGTTCGAGAGGGAGTACGTCGCGAGGGAAGGCAGGCGCATCTATCCTACCGAGCTGGGTTTCTTGGTGGACGCTCTGCTGTCGGAACACTTCCCCGCCGTGGTGGACCTCAAGTTCACCGCGGAGATGGAACGAAAACTGGACGCCGTGGAAGAGGGAGAGGTCGACTGGACCTCGGTGGTCCGGGAGTTTTGGGCTCCCCTTTCGGAACAAGTCAAGAAGGTTGATAAGGAAGTAGAGCGGGTGCAGGTCCAAGACGAACCCGCGGGCGAGAACTGCGAAAAGTGCGGCCGGCCAATGGTCATTAAAAGAGGCCGCTTCGGAAGGTTTATCGCGTGCTCGGGGTATCCCGAGTGCAAGAACACCAAACCGCTCCTGGAGAAAGCCGGGGTCAAATGTCCCTTGTGCGGTGGAGAGCTAGTTGTCAGAAGGAGCAAGCGCGGCAAAGTCTTCTACGGGTGCGAGAAGTATCCGGAATGCGGCTTTGTGACCTGGAACCGCCCTGTGCCCGGATCGGTATGCCCCAAATGCGGCTGGTTCTTGGTAGAATCGGGCACAAAGGGTGAACAAAATTGTGCCAATCCGGATTGCAGATATAAAGCCGAAAAACTCAAAGAAAACTGAGAATGGACATTGCCTTTCTCATCTTCACAGTGCTAAGATGAGCTGAATGAGCTTGTGCGCTCATTCACAGCAGTAAAGGTGATGATGAGAAGGTGTTTCCGTGGGCAGGTCTCTATTGGATCTTTGCGATGAGTTTTTGGCGGAAGTCGGAGTGTCTAAAACCCAGAGCCCGAGCACACAAGCCGCATACGCTAACGATTTGAGACAATTCTTCGACTTCTTAAGAACTTGGGCGGGCCTTAGAGACACTGACCGGCTGGATCCGTCACTCCTGAGCGGAGAAAGCGTCCGCCTGTTCATCCAACACCTCTCAAAACAGCGCTATCAAAAATCATCCATCGCCAGGAAAGCCTCCTGCTTAAGGAGTTTCCTCCGTTTCCTTCGCAAAAGGAAAGAACTGCAAGAGGACGCCGTCCAGGAACCGGTCCCGAGGCGTTCCGAGCAAAAGCTTCCCAAGGTGCTTTCCAGACCTGAGGTGGAGTCGCTCTTGGACGCTCCCGACACGGATACCCCGACCGGCAAGCGAGACAAAGCCATACTTGAGATGTTCTACGGCGCCGGACTGCGCATATCCGAACTCTGGAGGCTCAACGTAGGAGACATTGATTACTCTCTTGGGTTCGTTCGCGTATTAGGCAAAGGGAACAAGGAAAGGATTGTTCCAGTCGGGTCCCAAGCCATCCAGGCGCTGGGCGATTATCTAGAGTCAGGCAGGCCGCATTTCCTCAAGGAAAAAGACAAGGCCCAAGGAACGGCCGGCCTGAATAAGCCCTTGTTCCTAAACGCCAGGGGCGGAAGGCTGTCGGTCAGGTCACTGAGGCGCGTGGTAGAACGGAACCTTAGGGAATGCGGGATTGATCCGGCCAGGTGTTCTCCCCATACCTTAAGACACACATTTGCCACTCACCTCTTGGCAGGGGGAGCGGACTTGAGGTCCGTGCAAGATATGCTGGGCCACGCGAGCATCAGCACTACCCAGATATACACGCACGTGCAGCCCGAGCGTCTCAAGGAAGTGTACCGGAACTGCCACCCCAGGGCGTCGGCGCCAACGGCAAGACCCGCTGAAGACGCGTCTTTGAAAGGAAGGAGACAATGAGCCCTGAAGTTGGTCCTTTGTTTCATAGCACCACCATCTTGGCGGTCAGGGTAGGGAACAAATCCGCCATGGCGGGCGACGGTCAGGTCACATTGGAGGCCAGCCGCACAATCATTAAGGGCGGAGCGCGAAAAGTGCGCCGGCTTTACCACAACTCTATAGTGGCCGGGTTCGCCGGGTCCGTAGGCGACGCTTTCACGCTATTTGACAAGCTAGAGGGCCACCTGGAAGAGAGTAGGGGAGATCTTCTTAGGGCCGCCGTCGAACTGGCCAAAGAGTGGCGCACCGACCGGGTGCTGCGTCAACTTCAAGCCATGCTCTTGTGCATGGACAAGAAAAGGATACTTCTGGTGAGCGGAACAGGAGAGGTTATAGAACCCGATGAGCCTGTGCTGGCCATCGGCTCCGGAGGCCCGTACGCCACCGCCGCTGCCAAGGCGCTGGTCAAGTTCACCGACCTAGACGCTACTACGATAGCCAGAGAGGCTCTCAAAATAGCCGCCTCCATTTGCATATACACTAACGACAATATCGTCGTGGAAGAAATTTCGAGCGATTCATAGAGGGGGGAAGATATCTTATAATGGCTGACTTGACGCCCAGGCAGATAGTCGAGGAACTTGACAAGTTCATCGTCGGCCAGAAGAAGGCCAAGAGAGCCGTCGCCGTAGCTATACGGAATCGTCTTCGCAGGCAGCGCGTGGAAGGCGATCTACAAGACGATATCGTCCCTAAGAACATCTTGATGATCGGACCTACCGGCGTAGGCAAGACGGAGATTTGCCGCAGGTTGGCAAAACTCGTAAACGCGCCGTTTTGTAAAGTCGAGGCTTCCAAGTTCACCGAAGTAGGGTACGTGGGCAGGGATGTGGACTCGATCGTGAGGGACCTGGTAGAGGCGTCCATACGCATGGTCCGGCAGGAGAAATACGCCGAAGTCAAACCCAAGGCGACTCTTCTGGCGGAAGACAGGCTTGTGGACCTCTTGTGCCCGATGCCCAAGAGGCGGGAAACGCCCAGGAACCCGTTTGAGATGTTGTTCAACCCCTCACCCAGGGAGGAAGAACCGGAAGAGGACGACTTCGACGAGAGGATAAGGCGCGCCAGGGCTGAAAGGCGGCTCGTGCGCGAGCGCCTTAGCAATGGAGAACTCGAGGACCAGGAGGTGGAAATCGAGGTCGAGGACAACACCGTCCCGACTGTGGAGTTTTTCGACGGCAGCGGGATGCAGGAAATGGGACTCAACATTCAAGACATACTCGGAGGCATGCTGCCTAAGAGAAAAAAGAAAAGGCGGGTCAAATTGAGCGAGGCGAGAAAGATTCTCGCTCAGGAGGAGTCCGCCAAACTGGTCGACCAAGACTCAATCGTCTCCGAAGCGATTTACCGCGCCGAAAAGCTGGGGATCGTCTTTCTAGACGAGTTGGACAAAGTCGCTGGTAGGGAGCACGGCGTCGGGCCGGACGTATCCCGCGAGGGAGTACAGAGGGACCTCTTGCCGATAGTCGAGGGAACAACGGTGGTCACCAAATACGGCCCCGTGAAGACAGACCACATCCTCTTTATAGGGGCAGGGGCTTTTCACGTGACCAAGCCTTCTGACCTTATTCCCGAGCTGCAAGGCCGTTTCCCAATACGGGTGGAGCTCGATCCCCTAACCGAGGACGATTTTGTCCGTATACTGACGGAGCCCGAAAACTCCCTTACCAAACAATATCAAGCGCTTCTCGCTACCGATGGAGTGTCTCTGGAGTTTCGGGAAGACGGAGTAAGGGAGCTTGCCAAGATAGCGTACACCGTGAACGAGGAAACCGAGAACATCGGCGCGAGACGGTTGCACACTGTGATGGAGCGTCTCTTGGAAGACGTACTGTTCAGCGCTCCCGAGGTAGAAGAACCCAAAGTCGTGGTCGACGCGAAGTATGTGCAAACCAAAATGAGCGATCTTTTGACCAACAGGGATGTAACAAGATATATTCTCTGATTGTTGGTCTCGGTGAAGAGAACAAGGGGGAAGAAGACCATGCAGACACTACTAGAAAAGACACGCAGGATGAACCAGCGCCTATCGATGGCCGCCAGCGAAGTGGACTTTGACGCCAGCGCCAAAGTCATCAGGGACTCCATAGACTGCAACGTCTTTATTCTGGACAAGATGGGCAGGATTCTGGGGTCCGCGCTCCTGGACGACTTCGACTGCTCCGCGCTGAAAGACGAGATTCTGGCGAAAAACGAGATCCCGGCGTCTTACAACGAGCGGTTGTTCCTGTACCGGGAGACCGTCGCGAACCTTAAATCTGATGAGTGCGTTTACGGCCTGGAAACCCAGTGTCCTCACATTCCTACAGTCGCCACCATCTTGCCTGTCATCGCGGGCGGGGAGAGGCTGGGCACCCTCCTCCTGACCAGAGGCGAAGGCAAGGAGTTTGACGATGAGGACCTTGTGTTGGCCGAGCACGCGGCCACAGTGACGGCTATGGAGATAGTAAGGCACAACCAGGACACGGTAGAAGAAGAGACCCGCAGCCGGACCGCGGTCCAAGTGGCGCTGGGAACCCTGTCCTTCTCCGAACTAAACGCCATGAGGCACATTTTTGAGGAGCTCGGCGGCACCGAGGGATTCTTGGTAGCGTCCAAGATCGCGGACCGCGTCGGGATCACCAGGTCGGTCATTGTAAACGCCTTGAGGAAGTTTGAGTCGGCCGGTGTCATCGAATCCAGGTCTTTGGGAATGAAAGGCACCTATATCAGGGTCCTTAACAAGAAACTCCTGGAGGAGCTAAAGAAACTGCGATAGCAAGGCGCGCGTTTAGCCAACCGATTACGTGAAGGCGGGAACGAAAGATCCCGCCTTACATTTAGCGTGAATTTTTTATAGAGTTTGCGGAGAAAAAGAAGGAATTTCGGATTCCCTGTAGAATGAGGCTTCTTTACAAGGGAAAAAAGACCCAAAACACCGTGCACCGACAATGGCAAAACTGCCGAAAGGCAGTGACGCAAAGCCACGGGTCTAAATCGTGGGCTCCACGACATGACAGCCGGGTTGCCGAAGGGCGGTTATTTAGTTTGCTCGCGCCTTCCGGGTTTGGTGCCGGAAGGCGTTTCGTATTGAAAGGGGGCGAAAGCCGGTTGAAGGACATGGCAGCTTTGATGCAAAGGGCATTGGACGGGGCGTGGAGCCGCCACGAAGTTCTGGCTCAAAACGTGGCCAACGCCGAAACTCCGGGATACAAGAGGAAAGATCTAGACTTCCGGTCGTTCCTCCAAAGCGCGAGCGAGTCCGGTCTTAGACTGGCGGTTTCGGACCCAAGTCACTTGCCGGGGAACAGCAGTGTCCGCTTCAGGGTGACCGAGGACACGGCAAGCATGACGCCAGACGGAAACGGCGTGGATATAGACAGAGAGATGGGAGAGGTGTCGTCCAACGCCCTCTACTACGCCGCGGTGTCAAGGCAGTTGTCGGCACACCTATCGATGCTCAGGAAAGCCATTACTGAAGGGAGGCGTTGACTGTGAGACTGTTCTCATCCATCGAGACGAGCGCTTCAGGACTCACGGCTGAGAGGTTCCGCCTTGACCTGATCGCGTCCAACCTGGCCAACGCCGAAACCACCAGGACGGAGACGGGAGAACCTTACAGGCGCAAAGTGGCCCTGTTCGCGCCTAGAAACGCCAGATATTCGTTTCGTGATGTTCTTGGAGCCCAAATGTCGTCGGGTCAGGGCGTGCAAGTCGTCGGAGTGGCCGAAGATCAGAGTCCCTTTAAGAGGACGTATATGCCCGGCCATCCCGACGCCGACAGTGAAGGATACGTTACCTATCCAAACGTGGACGTGGTGACCGAGATGGTCGACATGATGATGGCCACGAGGGCCTACGAAGCAAACGTCACCGCCATCGAGGCGGCCAAGTCCATGGCCCAGAAGGCTCTAGAACTGATGAGATCGTAGCCTTTTGGACCCTTTTGAGGCGGACAAACACCGGGGGGATTGCTTGTTATGTACATTAGACCGATTTCCACACCAGTCACTTCGAACGTTAGCTCTTCTAACACAGTCCTTCCACATGGCAAAGAAGACGCTTTGAGCGGTTTTTCGGGCGCTCTCCAAAAGGCCGCTTCGACGCTGAAGAACCTTGATCAGGAAGCCCTTGCGGCCCAGTTGGACCTCATTTCGGGGAACGCCCGGGACATGCACACCGCGGTTTTGGCGGTGGAAAAAGCCAGTCTGGCCCTAGACCTTGTGGTCTCGGTTAGGAACAAAGCCTTGGAAGCCTATCAAGAGATCATGAGGATGCCTGTGTAGGACTCAGGTAAAGCAGGTGAAGAGCTATGCCAACCAACCTCTCAGGAGTCTTGGCCGGAGTCAAGGATGCTTGGGGGAAACTCGGGAAGACCTCCAGGAACATCATAATTGGAGCCATCGCGTTGGCTTTCCTGACAACCGCCTTACTGGCCGGCCTAAACGCGAGGGGCACGAGATTCGAGACGCTCTGGTCGAACCTTGACCCGACCGATGCGGGAGCCATCGTGTCGGAACTGGAGCGACAGTCCATCCAGTACAAGCTCGAGGACGGGGGACGCACCATCAAGGTGCCCGCCGACGTTCTCTACCGGACTCGCCTCTCGTTGGCCTCCCAGGGCCTGCCCGCTTCAGGAGTGGTGGGTTTCGAGAGCATCGGAGCCAACGGGATTTGGGCGACCGATTTTGAAAGGAAAGTCCAGTACGTGCGCGCCTTGTCCGGCGAGCTGACAAGGACTATCAAGACCATATATGGAGTCATGGACGCCAGGGTCCATATAGTGCTTCCGGAGGACTCGGTGTTCGTGTCCCAAAGGAAACCCGCCACCGCGGCCGTGTTGCTCCAGCTGCAGCCCATGACCGACTTAAGCCCTTCCTGCGTAAAGGGCATCGTGAACCTGGTGGCGCGGTCGGTGGAGGGACTGTCCCCGTCAGAGGTAACCGTCATGGACTCTCAGGGACGCCTCTTGTCCCAAGACGCGGCAAGCCTGTATGGTTCGACGGCAATCTCCGGCGCGGCGTTTGAACTCACCGCCCAAGTTGAGCGGGAGTTCGAAAAGCGCCTCGTGTCCATGCTTACTCCGGTGCTGGGAGCCGGGAACGTGGTGTGCCAGGTCCGGGCGGAACTGGACCTGAACCAAGTGAGGACAGTGGAGACCACTTACAACGGGGAAGGCGAAGGAGTTCTCCGCAGCACCCAGGAGATAACCGAGACCTACAGCGGCGCAGGCACAATGCCGGGCGGTCAGGCGGGCGGTCTTGACGTCCCCAACTACTCCACCGCCGGAAGCGGCAATTCAGAGTTCCAAAGAAGCGAGATAACCAGAAACTATGAAGTAGGGCAGCGAGTAGTTGAAACCATGAACACTCCCGGCGCGGTGAAGAACCTCTCCGTGGCCGTCTTGGTCAACAAAGAACTTGATGACGACGCGCACGCCTCCATAGTGGAAACCGTTTCCGCGGCTTTGGGTCTCGACCCGCTCCGAAACGACCGCATAAGCGTGACCGGAATCCCGTTCAACACCTCTCTGGCGGATACCATCAACGGCGCCTTCCAGCCGGCGCCCGTACCTTACAACAAGCTGTACGTCTACGGCGCGGCGGTGGCGGCGGCTCTGGTCTTGGGCACAGTCATCTTGTACCTCGGACGCCGGAGAAGACGCGGAACAGATACCATCTCCCCGCCGGTTCTCCCGGAGTCCGAACCCGAAGAAGAAAGGGCCCTGCCTCCCGAGTACGTCATGCGCCAGCGGACCCGGGAATCTGTTGAACGATTGGCCAGGGTGAATCCGGCCACGGTTGCCGCCTTGCTGAGAACGTGGATTTTGGAGGATGAGCGCTGATGTCTCTGTACAGTAAGGGTTCTTTAACAGGCAAAGAAAAGGCCGCCATTCTCCTTATATCCCTGGGGCCCGACCTTTCCAGCCAGGTGCTGAAACACATGCGGGAAGAGGACATCGACGCGTTGACGTTGGAAATCGCCGCCACGCGCCGGGTAGACCAAGACCTCCGAGACCAGGTGCTGGCCGAGTTCGCCGACATGGCTGTCGCCCAGCAATACATCGACCAGGGCGGCATAGAGTACGCCAAGTCGGTCTTGGAGAGAGCTCTAGGTCCTGATAAGGCTGACGGGGTGCTGAACCGCCTCACCGCTTCCTTGCAGGTAAAGCCGTTCGACTTCGCCAGGAAAGCCGACCCGGCCCAGCTCCTGAACTTCCTGGAGTCTGAAGCCCCCCAGACCATCGCTTTGGTCTTAAGCTACCTTTCGCCCAGTCAGGCGGGGGCCATAATGGCGTCCTTGGGACCGGACCTACAGGTAGAGGTCTCGAGGCGCATAGCCTCAATGGAAGGGACCAGCCCCGAAGTCATCAAGGAAATCGAAAGGGTATTGGAACGAAAGATTACGGCCGTTGTCGGCCAGGACTACACCAAAGTAGGCGGCATCACCTCTATCGTGGACATTCTGAACAACGTGGACAGGCAAACCGAGAAAACCATCCTAAGCGCGTTGGATGTTGAGGCCCCCGAGCTATCTGAGGAGATAAAGAGACGGATGTTTTTGTTCGAGGACATCGTGTACCTCGACGACCGGGCGGTACAGCAGTTCCTGCGTG
The DNA here is from genome assembly GCA_012840345.1 of Candidatus Fermentithermobacillaceae bacterium. Lineage (GTDB taxonomy): Bacteria > Bacillota > Sulfobacillia > Fermentithermobacillales > Fermentithermobacillaceae > DULO01. Next base: position 42,196 of record DULO01000120.1, on the reverse strand, counting down.
AGGTTGATATGTCCAAGGACCTGCCGTTGGCCCTAAAAGGCGCGTCCGAGGAAGTCAGGGGAAAAATCTACAAGAACCTGTCCTCGAGAGCGGTGGAAGCCCTCAAAGAAAGCATCGATTACCTGGGGCCTGTCCGCATAAGAGACGTGGAAGAGGCGCAACAACGGATAGTGGCGGTCATAAGGCGGCTTGAGGACCAAGGACAGATTGTCGTGGGCCGCGGAGGAGGTCAGGAAATCCTTGTCTAGGGTCTTTCGAGCGGCTAACAGGCAGCCTACCCCAATAAGAGCGCCGCTGGAGGGCACAGGGTTCAGCGCTCCCGAAGCGGTCATGGAGCGCGCCAAAGAAGAGGCGGACCGCATCGTGCGGGAAGCCTGGGAAGAAGCAGGCAGGATTCTGGAAGAGGCTCAAGGACGCTCGGAAGCGCTCATGGCACAAGCGGTATCCGAAGGTTTCGAGAAAGGACACAAGGACGGGGTGGAAGCGGCTCTCCGGGAGGCGCAAGGCCTTCTCGACCAGGCAGTCAGAACGCTAGAAGAAGCCAAGGCCGCGTTCTCGGCCATGAAAAAGGAAGCCGAACCCATGCTGGTGGCAATCGCCCTGGACGCCGCCAAGCGGGTGGTGGGAGAAGCCCTGTCCTGCGACCCTGAACTGATAGTCTCCATGGTCAGGGAAGGGATGGCTGCCTTTCGAGACGAGACCGAGTTCACGGTAAGGGTCAAGCCCTACCTAAAAGACATCCTAGAGGGGTCCAAAGAGAGACTTCGCCGGGAATCCGGCGCCAAGAGCGTAGAGATATGCGCCGACGAGTCCATAGGCGACGGCTACTTGCTGAAAACTCCCCACGGGTTTGTGGACGCGCGTGTTGAGACCCAGATTGCCAATCTCGCGTCGGCGCTGGGAGAAGCCAGAAGCAGATTGACGGAGGAGCCGGTGTCATGACAGAAGTCGGGTTTGAAGTCTATAGGGAAGCCATTCAAACCGCGAACCCCTTGACCTTTGGCGGCAACGTGGTGGACATAATCGGGCTCCTCATAGAGTCGTCCGGACCCAAAGTCCGCATGGGCGAGTTGTGCAGGCTGGTGCCGGGTTCGGGTGTCGCCGTGCTGGGAGAAGCCGTCGGCTTTAGGAACGGGCGCGTCCTCATCATGCCCTACGGCGACATGGACGGCATCGCGCCCGGAACTCCGGTCTACGCCACCGGCAAGAACCTGAGAGTTCCCGCGGGGACGGGAATGCTGGGAAGGGTCGTAGACGCCTTGGGCTTTCCCATAGACGGCAAGCCTGCCTGGCGGGTCGAGTCCTATTGCCCGGCAATGGAAAGACCCCCAGCCCCATTGGACAGGGGACTCATCCACCGCTCCATTTCCACAGGCATAAGAGCCATAGACGGGACGCTCACCTTGGGAGAAGGACAGCGCGTCGGCATCTTCGCCGGGTCCGGGGTTGGAAAGTCAACCCTGATGGGCATGATAGCCCGCAACATGTCTGGGGACGTCAACGTTATCGCCCTGATCGGCGAGAGGGGCCGCGAAGTGCGGGAGTTCATCCAGCGCGACCTGGGAGAGGAAGGACTCAAGCGTTCCGTCGTAGTGGTGGCCACCTCGGACGAACCGGCGCTGGTACGGATCAAAGCCGCTTGGGTCGCTACAGCCATCGCGGAGTACTTTAGGGACCAGGGCAAGAGCGTGCTACTAATGATGGATTCGATTACCCGCTGGTGCATGGCCCTTCGCGAGGTTGGCCTGGCGATCGGCGAACCTCCTACAACCAGGGGATACACTCCCTCGGTATTCGCCAACATGCCAAAACTCCTGGAAAGGGCCGGGACAAGCCCCTCCGGAAGCATCACGGGCATCTACACAGTGTTGGTGGAAGGCGACGACATGGACGAACCTATCGCCGACGCCGCCCGCGGAATCTTGGACGGCCACATCGTGTTGTCCCGCGACCTGGCGCAGATGGGCCACTATCCGGCCATAGACGTCTTGAGTTCGGTGTCAAGGTTGATGAGCCAAGTCGCTTCTCAGGAACAAATCCAAGCGGCACTAAAGCTTAGGAGCGTTTTGGCCACCTACAAGAAAGCCGAGGACCTGATTAACATCGGGGCTTATGTCAGAGGGTCAAACCCGCAGATAGACGAGGCACTTACGTACATTGACAGAGTCAACGGCTTCCTGCGCCAGAGAACCGACGAGGCTTTCACCATGGAAGAGACGGTAAGCGCCCTAAGAGGGCTATTCGCGGAAGCACCGGCAGAGTGTTCGTGAATCGGCATTTTGACGATACACCGTAGGAGACCGGCGTGATGAAAAAGTTCGTTTTCGGGTTGGCAAGGGTGCTGGAAGTCAGGGAACTTAAGAAACTCCTGGCCGAAGAACAGCTGGGAGCGAGGCTTCGCGACGAGCGCGCGGCGAGACAGCTCCTGGCGTCATCAGAGGAGAAGAGGGAGGCTCTCTTCTCGGAGTTCCGGCGCAAGGCGTCCGGGCGGCTGGACCCGGCCGACCTCAAGCGGTTGGTGATGTACAGGGAGAGCGTGGAGGACGAGATCTTCAGAAGGAAGGGGGAGTTGAAGAGAAAGGAAGCGCTTACCGAGTCCGCCCGTGAGGAAGCCGTCCTAAGGACGCAGGAACAGCGGGCGCTGGAAAGGCACCGCGAGAACCAACTTAGGCAGTACAAGGCGCGGTACTGGTGGGAACAAGGCAAAGAGCTTGATGAAATAGGGTCCGAACGGTTCGGACGAAACGAGAGGAGGTGAAAGACAAGCGATGATTTCGGAGATTGAGATCGGGGGCCAGATTAGCCTACCGACCGGCGAGAGGCAAAGCCAAAAGAAGACCGCCGGTTCGACTGGAGGAGCGTTCGAAAGCTTGCTCATGGCCGCGGGGCTTCTGTTTTCCCAGTACGGCCAGACAGGGGCCGCTTCTTCGGGCCCAAGCGATCTCTCACAGGTACATGCTGTCCGGGTGGACTCGCTCTTGGAGGGCCCGGCGGCAGAAAACCGGCCGGCTATCTTGGGGAATATGACCCTTGAGGCGGCTCCTGGACATGAGTTCGCGCTAACCGGCCTAACCCTCGAGGCGGAGCACGGCAGGGCCGCGGAAGGCCTGTGGAACGAAACGGGAGTCGGGCTCTATGAGTCGGACCTGACAGTGGAGATCCCGGGTTTCCGTGGGAACGTGCTTTACCAAGGGATTACCGCCGCGGCTCACGACCGGCCGGAAGGCCCAAGCGAAGGGACAACGGAATTGGAGGCTCTTTCCGAAACCGGGCTTCCGGAAGAAGGGCGTTCCCTACAGCTTCCGGACGCCGAGTTCGGAATACCCGCTGACGCGGACCTATCAGGCACAGACCGTGTGGCCGAAGGCGGAGGTCCCAGACCGGCCCCTACTACCGGCAAGATCCTGGAGGCCGGCGATAGTCCGTTCGACGACCGAACCCCTAGAATGCCGGAAGCCGCGGAAGAAAAGACGCTCCGGAGCGGCGACGAAGATGTCACGGATAGCCGCGAGGGCGCGGGCATTGAGCGGGTTTCCGCACACACCTCAGGAGCGGAAAGGGCTGACCTATTCAAGACGGCGGTGAAGGCGGACGCGGGAGACGCTCCCGACCATCCAAGGCATGTTCTCGACCTGACCAAGCCCCGGGAGATAGCCCAGTCTCTCTACAGGGAATCCCTTAAGAAACTCCCCAGGACCGTGGAATTGAGGCTCGACCCTCCTGAGCTCGGCAAGGTGACCGTGCTTCTTACCGCGCGCGGGGAACAGGTTGCCGTGCGGTTCTTGGCGGAGTCCCAGGAAGCCCGGAGAGCGCTGGCGGAGGCCGCTTCAGACTTGTCCCTTGCCCTTCAGGAGCACGGACTGGTCCTGACAGGCGCGGTTGTGGATAACGGGTCAAGCCACACAAACGCCCACGAGTGGGACAAGCGTCTAGCCAAAGGCGCCGGGCCCAAGGTAGTCGGGATCCGGGGCCCGCGAGACGTACCGGAGGTTTTCGGTTTCTCAAGTCGCGCCGACTCGGCCCTGGATTACTGGGCCTGAGGGGAAAGTGAAAGGAGGTAAGACGAGATGCCAGTAGGAGGAGTTTCCGGCACCCAAACAACGTCCAACACCGTTGGAAGCGCGATCCAAAACGCGATGACCGGGCTTCAGGACCAGTTCATGAAGATACTCCTGACTGAGCTTAGGTACCAGGACCCTATGGACCCCATGAAAGACAGGGAGTTCTTCACCCAGATGGCCCAGTTCGCCACTGCGTCCCAGATGGAAGAACTGAACAGGAACATGGCTCAAGTCGCGGCCGTGATTTACCAGGGACAGATGAGCCAGAACCTCCTGTCCGCGGCGTCTCTCATAGGCCGCCGGTTCCAGGCCATCGTTGACGGGATGGTCGTGTCGGGTGTGGTGGATTCCGTAGGCATGAGAGACTTCCAGGTTGTGGTGCGCGCAGGAGACTACGAGATCCCTGCCGACCTTCTAACAGCGATCGGAGGCTACCAAGATGCAGGTCAAGATATCTGAAAGAGACCACAGGATCCAAGGAATAGGCTCTAGGCCTATCGACCGGGCGTCCCATTCCCAGATCAAGGGGCATGGGGCCTTCGCCGAGATCCTTAAAAGCGCCCAAACAGCCGGGCCGGTCACTTTCTCCAAGCACGCGGCCGAAAGGCTTCAAGCGTGGGGCAAACCGCTGGATCCGGACAAGCTGTCCCAACTCGAAGGCGCCGTGGACCTGGCGTCGTCGAAAGGAGCCCGCTCCACCTTGGTTCTAATGAAAGGCATAGCCTTCGTGGTGGCTCCTCAGAGCCGGACAGTCGTAACGGTCATACCCGACGAGCGGATGAAAGAGAACGTGTTCACATCGATTGACAGCGCGGTCCTAGTAGACCGGTAAGAAACGGAAGAGGTTCCGGGCCGGACCCTTTCAAGGGAGGCCAGGCGCTCAAAGCAGGCGGCGAAGAGCGCCGGAACCCAAAGACAGAAAGGGGTTTGAATCAACAATGATGCGTTCCTTGTTCAGCGCGGTCTCAGGTCTTCGGACACACCAGACGCGCATGGATGTGATAGGCAACAACGTGGCCAACGTCAACACTCCTGGGTTCAAGAGCAGCCGGGTCACGTTTCAAGAGGTTTTCAGCCAGACGCTACGGGGCGCCAGTTCGCCTTCGGATATCGACCGCGAAGCGCGGGGCGGGGTCAACCCGATGCAAGTGGGCTTGGGTGTGACTACCGCGAGCATAGACACTAACCACAGCTCAGGTAACTTGCAGCCGACATCCCGCATGACCGACGTAGCCATTGAGGGCAGCGGGTTCTTCGTGGTGCAGGACGGCTCCACGCCCGCCTTCACCCGGGTAGGAGCGTTCGACACCGACGGCGACGGCATCCTGGTGGACTCTGAAGGCCGCAAGGTCTTGGGGTGGGTGGCGGACCCGACAGGCGCGCTTCCTGTGGATAAGTCGGAGGACCTACTGACCCCGATCCGGATCGCCATCGGATCAAACATGCCCGCTCAGGCGACGACATTGATCAAGTGGGACAAGAACTTGGATGCCCAGGCCGTAGAGGGAACAGTGAAGACCTGCCCGGTCACGGTCTTTGATTCACAGGGCGCGACCCACGCGGTGACGATCACGTTCGAGAAGACGGCGAACCCCAACGAGTGGACTTGGACGGCTTCCGGTGTCCCCGGCATCACGGGTGATGGGGTTCTCACCTTTGACACTAACGGAGCTTTGATATCGGCGACGGGAACGGCCGGCGCGACGCCTCCTACCTTTAGCTTCACCCCGGTAGGAACGGCGACGGTCACCGTCGAGCTCGTATTTGACAGCGTAACTCAGGTAGCCGGGCCGTCTACCGTAGCGGCCCCGGTTGTCAACGGTTGTTCCACAGGCACGCTCGAGTCGTTCACTTTCGACTCCAAGGGCGTGATCTCTGGTTTCTACTCAAACGGGCGAACAAGGGTACTGGGTCAGTTGGCCATAGCCAACTTCGCCAACCCCGGCGGCCTTCTGAAGATGGGGAAGAGCCTGTACAGGCAGTCCAACAACTCGGGAGCGCCGGATATCGGTGAAGCCGGCACATCAGGGCGAGGCACGGTGGCTCCCTGCTCTCTGGAGATGTCCAACGTGGACCTGGCCGAGGAGTTCACTCAGATGATCATTACCCAGAGAGGGTTTCAGGCGAACTCGAGGATTATCACGGTAGCGGATGAACTCTTGCAAGAACTTGTCAGCTTGAAGCGGTAAAGCCGCCGGTTCGTGATGGATAAGGCCTGCGCGGGAGGCTTCCCGCGCGGGCCGGGAATGGTGAGGTGTCGGTTGTGGATAGAGCGACGGTAGCGGGAATGATCGCCTCGTTCGTGGTAGTCGCGGTGGGGATGGCGACTGGCGGTTCCCTTAAGCCATTCTGGGATCCCTCCTCGGTCTTCATCACGGTGGGTGGTACTATCACGGCGACACTGATGAGTTACCAGTGGAGCACTTTCATGGATGTCCTGAAGATCGCCAAACAAGCTTTCACCACCAAAGAGGGGGATATCGGCGAGACTGTCAGGACCCTGGTCAGGTTCGCCGACAAAGCCCGCAGGGAAGGCCTCTTGGCTTTGGATGAGGAGGCTGATGAGCTTACAGACCCGTTCCTGCAAAAGGGCATACGCCTGGTAGTGGACGGAACTACCCAGGAACTGGTCAGAAACATATTGGAAACCGAGCTCACCTTCGTCGCCGACCGGCACAAGACCGGACAGGCCGTGTTTGAGACCATGGGCGCCTTCGCGCCCGCTTTCGGCATGATAGGTACCCTAATCGGTTTGATCCAGATGCTGCTCGTTTTGGACGATCCGAACCAGATAGGTCCGGGCATGGCGGTCGCCCTGGTGACCACGTTCTACGGTTCCGTATTGGCCAACATGGTGTTCTTGCCTATCGCCACGAAACTCAAGATTAGAAACGCCCGGGAGGTCTTTATCAAAGAAGCGATTATCGAGGGGGTGTTGTCCATTCAGGCCGGCGACAACCCCAGGGTCGTCCAGGAGAAGTTGATGTCTTTCTTGTCGCCGGCGGAGAGGCTGCAGTTAATGTCGCCCGAGAAGGGCAAGGAGGTGGTGACCGGTGGCGCGGCCGCGCATTCAAGATGACGACGTACCAAGGTCCGCTCCTTGGATGAACACTTACGCCGACATGGTCACCCTGCTGATGACCTTCTTCATCTTGCTGTTCTCAATGTCCATGGTGAACACTCAGAAGTTCAAGAGAGCTTTGGAATCGGTGCAGGGCGCTTTCGGCGTTATTGATGGGGGTGCTTCCAGCATCTTGGACCTGGATGGTCCCACGACAGGCGAAGAACTCTCGCTAATAGCTCTCGAGCTGGCCAGGCTCGAGATACTGGGAGACTCGTTGAAAAAGGACCTCCAAGAGGCAGGTCTGGCGGACCAGGTGTCGGTGGAGATGGATGAACGGGGGCTAGTCGTGAGGTTTGCCGATTCAGTCCTGTTCGACTTGGGCAGCGCGGACATAAGGGCGGAAGGATACCCCGTGTTGAGAGAGGTCGGTAGGTTCCTCACTACTACCACTAACCCCGTCAGGGTTGAAGGACACACCGACAACTGGCCCATCAAAACCGATAGGTTTCCGTCCAACTGGGAACTGTCCACGGGACGGGCCGCCAGCGTTGTGAGGTTCTTGATGCTGGAGTGCGACATCCCGGGCGACCGGCTCCAGGCCGCCGGTTACGGGGAGTACCACCCGCTGGAGTCAAACGATACGGCGGAGGGGAGGCAGCGAAACCGGAGAGTTGACATCGTGATCCTTAGGGAATCGTTGGCTGACGCGGAACCAAAGTAGTACGTCTCGCAAGGTGCTGTAGGAGGTGTAGTCGTTGAGAAAGATCCTGTTGGTGATCGCGGGTGTGCTGGTGGTGGCGATCTTGGGGTACATGGGCGCGTCCAAAGCCTGGGGTTTCCCCATTTTCGGCTTCATGCCATCTGATCACGGCGAAAGCGAAGCGGCAACAAACCTATCTCTAATAAACCTCGGCCAGTTCACGACAAACCTTGCCGACCCCGGCAGATACATAAAGCTTTCGGTGGAGGTCGAGGTGTTTTCGGAAAAAGCGGTCGAACTCACCGCCAGGGCAAGCGAGATAAAGACGGACCTCTACGGTCTCTTGCGTTCTAGGACATTTGACCAGCTTTCCGGCGAGGACGGCCTTCGGGAGCTTCAGGCCGAAATACTCTCGCGAATCGAGGAGAGGTGTCCCGGCGTAGCTAGGAACGTGTTTTTCTCCGAATTCATTGTCCAGTGAATACAGACAGCGCACCAAAGAGGGGGGAGACAGCTTTGGCGCTTACGCAGAAAGACATAGATGAATTGATAAGCTCGGTGATGAGGAAGGGCGGCATTGGGACTTCTTCGCAGGTATCCAGGTCCAGGCTGCGAGTTTACGATTTCAAAAGGCCCGATAAGTTCTCCAAGGACCATATGCGCGGCGTTCAGTTGCTGTTTGACAACTTCTCGCGGCAACTGACTTCGTATTTTTCGGCTTTGTTCAGGATGGCGATACACGCCGAGGTAGATTCCATTGACCAAGTGACCTTCCAGGACTTCGCCAAGGAGTTGCCGAGTCCGTGCAGCGTCGCCATCGTGGGCTGGGACGAGTTGCCTTCCAACATGCTCACTAACATGAGCCTCCAGATCCTTCTTCCGATGTTGGACAGAATGTGCGGCGGGGAAGGGAGCCCGGCGGGAGGTTCGCGAGCTCTCACGGAAATCGAGTTGGCCATGTCACGGCGGCTCGCGCAAGGCATGTCCGACATCTTGTCGGCCACAATGAAGGAGCTTAACATTCACCACAAACTTACTGTAGTTACCCTCGAGACAAACCCGTTGTTCATACAACAGGCCATGGCCCCTAACGACATGGTTCTTTCGGTAAACGTGTCGGTAAAGTTCGGGAGCCAAACGGGCTTTTTAGAGTTTTGTCTGCCGTACGTCCTCCTGGAGCCGATCTTGCCGGCATTGTCGGCCAACCGCTGGTTCTCCCGGGGGATCGAACAGGCCCGTTCAGAAAGCGATTTGGTGGCCAGCGCTTTGGAGACCATTGACGTCCCGATCTCGTGCCGCTTGGGAAGCACAGTGCTTCCCCTTGAGGACATCCTGTCCATGGAAGAAGGGGACGTACTGGAGCTCAACGCGCCCAAAGATGGTTACGCGACACTGTACTTGTTTGGACGGCCCAAGTTCAAAGCCAAGATCGGGCTGGTAGGCAACCGGTTGGCGGCCAAGATAGTTGTTCTGGCCGAAGAAGGAGAGGGGGATCCTGTCTAGATGGATTTCGTAAACCTTAGCCAAAGCGAAATAGACGAACTGCTAAAGGAGCGTTCGGACGCCGCGGAGCCCCAGGGTAAAGGGGCGGTGAGGCCCCTTCGGAAGCAAGTTGAGGAAGACGAGGCTTCGAAGAACGCGCCGGCCCTAGAGGCACCAAACATCGGTCCGGCGGTGTTTCAAGAGCTCTCGACCGACGCTCACACAGAGCGGCCGGTGGCGGGCATGGAGCTGCTTATGGACGTGCCCCTGTCGGTCAGCGTGGAACTGGGCAAGGCCCGGTGTTTCCTAAAGGACCTCTTAAACCTGACCATAGGCTCGGTCGTCGAGTTGGACCGGGCCGCGGGCGATCCGGTGGACATTCTCGTGAACGGAAAACCGTTCGCCCTGGGCGAAGTGGTCGTTATAGATGAGAACTTCGGCGTTCGAATCCGGGAGATTCTCCACAAGAAGGCGGATAAGGAGTTTAAAAAGGTAAACTGACACGTTTCCAAGGGCCTTCGGACCCGGGACACAGCACGGAGACTTAAGCGGGAGACAGATAGATAAGGGGGGTGCCCGCCGGGTTTTCCGGCATACCTTATGGACGATTTTTCGTTGGCGTCAGCGCTTTTCAAGATACTAGGCTTTCTTGGGCTTCTGTTTGCGTTCTGCCTATACTTGGTCAAGCGGAGGGGCGGAAGCTTTGTAAGGAACCCCGGAAGCCATTTGAACGTGGTAGATTCTCTCCCGCTAGGCCAAAACCGCCTTCTCTCCGTTGTGAAGTGGAACGGCCGGCTGCTGCTCTTGGGCGTGACAGATCACACCATTACTCTTCTCAAAGAAACCGAAGACGCCGGAGCCGATATACTCCCCGACCTAGACACTCGGACTCCAGGACCCGCTCCTGACAATACAGTCCCGGACGAAAGCACTCCTGAACGGACGTTTCCCGACGAGCCCGCGTCAAAGTCCTTCGTCGCCGCTTTGGCGGGGGAGCTGAAGAAGCTCTCCAAACGGGCGAACGCCAAACGGTGGGCGCTCATACTCATCCTTGCGGGAACCGCGGTCTTCGCATGCGCGGCTAGAGGCTTCGCGTCCCCGACCCTTCCCGTACCTGAGATTAACATCAACCTGGGCGGCGAAAGCCAGGGAAGCCTCGGAACGGCCCTCGGAATCCTCGGCATGCTCACGGTCCTGACCTTGGCGCCCGCCATCCTGATCCTGACCACGTGCTTTACCCGGATAGTAGTGGTGTTCTCGTTCCTAAGGTCCGGCCTTGGAACACAGCAAACTCCTCCTAACCAGGTCTTGGTGGGCATAGCCCTGCTCCTAACGTTCTTTGTTATGGCTCCTACTTGGGGAGTGGTGAACAAGGTGGCCATCGCCCCGTACATCGCCGGAGAAATCGACCTCGCGGGCGCTATAGACCGGGCTTCCGGCCCCATCAAGGAGTTCATGTTGAAAGAAACGCGTGAAAACGACCTGGCGTTGTTTGTCCAGATGGGCTCCGAGACTCCTCCCGAATCGTCGGAAGATCTGTCACTCTTGCAGGTGGTGCCCGCGTTTGCCATTTCCGAGCTCCGGACGGCATTTGAGATGGGATTCATGCTGTACCTGCCTTTTTTGGTAGTGGACATGGTGATATCTTCCACGCTCATGTCCATGGGGATGCTCATGCTTCCGCCGGTTCTCATTTCCTTGCCCTTTAAGATCTTGCTTTTTATCCTTGTCGACGGCTGGGGGCTCATAACAAAGTCCCTGATAGCCAGTTTCAGATAGACAGCGAAGCGAGAGGTGACTTTGGATGACCCTCGATCAGGTGATAACCGTAGGACGGGAAGCGCTTCTTACCATATTGACGGTGTCCGCCCCTGTCCTGGTGATCTCGGTAGCGGTCGGCCTGCTTGTGTCAATCTTTCAGGCGACTACCCAGATACATGATCAGACCTTAAGTTTTGTTCCCAAGATCCTGTCGGTGCTCTTGGCCCTGTTCCTCTTTGGAGGCTGGATGCTCAGGACGCTGGCGGACTTCGCTAACCGGTACATGGAGAAGCTGGCCGGACTAGGCTAGACGGAGGGCGCGGCAGTGGGTGACCTGTTTCCCATCATATTCCCATACGTATGCGTAGTGCTGCGCACCACGGGACTGGTGCTTACCTCACCGGTATTCGGGGCCAGGTACGTCCCCGGCCAGGTAAAAGCGGGAATCTCGCTGGTCACCGGGTACCTCATGTGGGCCAGCGTCCCCGTGGCGGATCTGCCGGACTCGCTTCCCGCTATGGTGGCCCCAGTTTTGGGCGAGTTGGTCTTCGGCTTATTCCTGGGCTTTCTCACCGCCATGGTCATGTCGGCGGTAGAGATGGCGGGACAGGTATCAGACATGATGATAGGTTTTGGGCTCTCCAACGTAATCGACCCGGCCCAAGGCCAGTCGGTACCGGTAATGGGCACTTTTAAACACCTTCTTATCACCATGGTCTTCCTTGCCATGGACGGGCATCACCTGTTCGTCAAGGGTCTATGGGAGTCGTTCGCCTTGGTTCCGGCGGGAGGAGCGTTCATTCCCGCGGAATGGGGAGAGATCGGGCTTTTAGCTTTCGGAAAGATGCTGTGGGCCGCGGTCATCCTTTCCTGTCCCGTGTGGGTCTCCGCTCTGATTGTGGACATTGCCCTTGGAGTCATGGCGCGGACCGTCCCGCAGATGAACGTGTTTGTGGTTGGCATGCCGCTCAAAACCGTTGTGGGCTTGGGCATAATGTCGGCTTCCATAGCGTTCTACGATGTGTTCACAAAGGAGATAGTCCAGACCCTCTCGTCGGTATTTCAGAGCCTGGTGGGGGCATTGGCCAGATGATAGGCGAAATCGACCTGCAGTTGTTCGCTCAAGAGAAGAAAGAACCGGCAACGCCCCGGCGAAGGCAGATGGCCAGGGAAAAAGGGCAGGTCGCCCTGTCCTCGGACCTGGTCTCGGCGGCGGGGTTCCTCGCGGGCGTGATAGCTTTGAGGTTCTGCCTTGACCCGGTAGTGAAGTTCATTTCGACTAGGCTCCGGGCCATGTGGTCGGCGGGGCCGGGGCAAATAACCGTGGGCTGGGCGATGGAGGCCTTGCGAGAAGTAGGGGCCGTGTCGTGCTTGGCCATACTGCCCTTGGCCCTCACGACGATGGTTTTCGGCGTCGCGGCTTCGGTCGCGCAAGTAGGTTTCGGCGTGAGGTTGAACCTGCTCACACCCGATCTAAACCGCCTCAACCCCCTCGAGGGGCTTAAGAGGTTGTTCTCTAGGCGAGCCCTGGTGGATGGATTGAGATCGCTCTTGAAGGTGTCCATGGTAGGATTGACCGCTTACCTCACCTTGAAAAAGGTCTGGCCCGAGATGTCATCTCTCCTGGTGCGGGACCTGCCCGTGTCCCTAAAGATGACCCGGGAGATCACCGAAAGGCTGGTCCTGAACTGCGGGATAGTGCTCTTGGTATTGGGAGCCGCGGACAGGTTTTACCAGTGGTGGGAGTACGAGCGGAGCCTAATGATGACCCCGAGAGAACTGAAGGAAGAGTTGAGGGACTCTGAAGTCAAGCCCGAGGTCAAAACCGTCATCAGAGCCAGGCAGAGGGCGCTCATGCGCAGGAGGATGATGGAAGACGTAAAGACAGCCGACGCCGTGATAGTCAACCCGGAGCACTACGCGGTCGCTATCAAGTACGACGCCGCCGTAAACCCGGCCCCCGTAGTGGTGGCCAAGGGCCTCGACGACGTAGCGCTCAGAATCAAGCAAACAGCGCAACAAAACGGAGTCCAGGTCGTCCAGAACCCGCCGCTCGCGAGAGCGCTGTACAAGGCCGCGGACATAGGGGAGATGATCCCCGAGGAACTGTACCGGGCCGTCGCGGAAGTCCTGGCTTATGTCTATAGAGTCTCTGGTAAGTCACCCGGAGGGGAGGACCGGAATTGAGGAAATCAGCGGAGAGCATGGTCTCCATACTAATAGTCCTTGTAATCGCCATGATGGTCGTACCGCTGCCTTGGTACATCTTAGACCTTCTCTTGGCGGCAAACCTAAGCATCTCCATCGGCGTCCTCCTCCTGACCATGTACACCAAGGAACCGCTGGAGTTCTCGGTCTTTCCGTCTTTGCTCCTGGTACTGACCCTCTACAGGCTTGCGCTAAACGTGTCCTCTACCAGGCTTATCCTCCTTAACGGCAACCCGGGACGAATCATCGAGGCTTTCGGGAACTTCGTGGTGGGCGGCAATGAGGTTGTAGGGTTCGTAGTCTTCATCATCCTTGTGATCATCCAGTTCCTTGTCATCACCAAAGGAGCTGAAAGAGTAGCTGAAGTAGCCGCGCGCTTTACCCTAGACGCCATGCCCGGCAAGCAAATGTCCATAGACGCGGACCTCAACGCCGGACTCATATCCGAAGAAGAGGCAAGGGCGAGGCGCAAAGCGACAGAGCAGGAAGCGGACTTTTACGGGGCCATGGACGGCGCGTCCAAGTTCGTGAAGGGCGACGCCATCGCCGGCCTCATCATCACGGTGATTAACCTTTTCGGCGGGTTTGCCGTAGGCATGATGCAACAAGGGCTCTCGGCCGGAGAGGCTTTCCAGAAGTTCGCCCTGCTCACAGTGGGCGACGGCCTGGTAAGCCAGCTGCCGGCCCTAATCGTATCTGCGGCTACGGGCATCATGGTAACCCGCTCGAGCTCCAAGGATAACCTGGGCTCGGAAGTCTTGTCACAACTATCGGCGTCCCCCAAGGTGCTCACGTTTACCGGATGGGCTCTCATCGCGCTGAGCCTGGTCCCGGGACTTCCCAAGCTGCCAATGGTGGTTTTGGGAGTTCTCTGGCTGCTCATAGGAGCGTCGGTGCAGAAGGCCAAAGCCACTATGGAAAAAGACAAGCAGGAAGAGGCCTACAAGAAGGAGGTTGAAGACCAGAAGAGGCCTGAAGCCGCCCAAGGACTGGTCAAAGTCGATCCTCTGGAGATCGAGTTTGGACTCGCTTTATTACCTCTGGCGGACCCCTCTCAGGGGGGAGACCTTATGGACCGCATAGTCATGGTGCGGAGGCAACTCGCGGCGGAACTGGGCGTGCTCATCCCCTTCGTCAGGGTGAGAGACAATTTTGCCGGTCTGGGTCCCAATACATACTGCATCAATCTGCGCGGCGTGGAGATCGGTTCGGGAGAAGTGTACCCCGACAGGCTCATGGCGTTGGAGGGCCCCGGCGTCACCAAGCCTTTGTCGGGAATTCCCGGCAAAGAACCGGCTTTTGGGCTGGACGTTGTCTGGATACCCAGGGACGATCGGGACGAGGCGGAATCCCTGGGGTACACGGTTATCGAGGCGTCCGCCGTTGTGGCCACCCATCTTACGGAAGCCCTCCGGAAGAATGCTCACCTGCTCTTGACCCGCCAAGAAACCCAGCGGTTGATTGACCTGGCGAAGCAGGAGGACGCCACAGCCGTGGAGGAGGCCATCCCTTCTCTCCTTAGCGTGGGGGATGTTCAGAAAGTGCTTCAGAACCTGGTCCGGGAAGGCGTGCCCATCAGGGACCTGGTGACCATAATGGAGAACCTCGCCGACGCAGCCAGAGTGTCCAAAGATGTTGATTACCTCACAATGCGGGTGCGCGAAGGCCTAGCGCGCCTAATCACTAAGGAGACCGGTTTAGACAAAGGGCCTTTCCCGGTGGCCACCCTAGACCCTTCCTTTGAGCGAGAGATCATCGAAGCTACTAAGAAGGGTGACCGGGGGTCCTACGTCGCCCTGAGCGCGGACAGGCTGTCTCAGATGATGAAAGCCATATCCCAAGCCATGACCGAGGTGGGGTCAAAAGCGAAGCGCCCTGTGCTCCTTACTTCGGCGGTAGTCAGGAGCCAAGTGTACGAGATAGCCTCCCGTATAGTCCCGGACATAGCGGTGGTGGCATACGAGGAGCTGGATGAAAGAGCAAACATTGAAGCGGTAAGGGTGATCAAAGTTGACTGACGGCAGAACTCAGCGGAGAAGTGATTACCGGGCGGAAGTGAGCTATCCGGTTTGGTACCGGCCTCTGCCGGCCTTTAGCGATACCAAAGCGAGCTGGCACACTTCCACGACACAGGACCTTTCGGCGGGAGGCATGTTTTTTCCGGTAGACGCGGAGGTCGATTTGTGGAGCGGAGAGAGCGAGCTACTGGAAATCCAGTTGTTTCTTCCGACAGGACCCATATTCTTGCTGGCGCGCCCGGTGCGCCAAGTAGACACCGGGAACGGCAACAAGGCGGCAGCTGTCCAGTTTGTTTCCTTGGCGCCCGGTGACAAAGAGAGAATTGCCCGCGTCGTACTTAGCGGCGGATTGGAGCGGAGCCATGCTTAACCCCAGTGACATTCAAGAAAAAACCACCGAGGAGCTGTGGCGGGCCTACAAGATTAGAAACGACCGCTCAGCGAGGGACGCCCTCATTACCAGATACGCGCCACTCGTCAAGTATGTCGCCGGCCGGGTCGTGGTGAACCTTCCCAAGAGCGTGGAGGAAGGCGACCTCATAGGTTACGGCAGCTTGGGCCTGATTGACGCGATAGAGCGCTTTGACCCGCAACGCGGCGTGAAGTTCGAGACATACGCGGTAGCGAGGGTAAGGGGAGCGATGATCGACGGCCTTAGGTCCATGGACTGGGTTCCTGTATCTGTGAGGCACCGGAACCGGCAGTTGGAGCACGCCGTGAAAGACTTGGAGAACCGTCTGGGCAGGTCCGCCACGGACGAGGAGATCGCGGCGGAGCTCGGCATTACCATGGAAGAATACGAACAGCGTATTCAGGATATGGCCAGTTCATCGATATTGTCATTGGAAGATGTGTGGGGCAACGTCGACGACAGCGACACCAACACCCGGAGACCGGAAGTAAAGGATGAAAAAGCACCAGACCCTCTCGACGAAGCGGAGTGGTCATCAAGGAGGGAGGCCTTGGCCAACGCCATAGCCAGGCTTCCGGACAGGGAGAGGCTGGTAGTGAGCCTTTACTACTTCGAAGGTCTCACCGTCAAGGAAATAGCCTACGTAATGAGGGTATCGCCGTCCAGGGTTTCCCAGCTACATACCAAAGCGGTTCTGCGGCTTAAGGCCGTGTTGTCACACATGGCAGACTGACGGAGGCAGGCGAATGGAGGAGTTTGTGCGTCCGAAGATAGTGATTTCCGATGATACCATGGCGGCGTTCGTGATATTGCCCCACGGACCCGACTATACCGTGGACGACTTGCGAAACGCCCTAAGAGCCGAGGGCGTTACCCACGGGGTCTCGGTTCGCGCCCTAGTGGAAGCGGTGGAGGGTCCCAGAGGCATCATCTACCAAGTGGCGTGGGGAACGATGGAAGGGACGCCCCAAGATGAGGACGCACGTGAACCCGAAATCGTCTTCAACTTCCCCCAACCGGCGGAGCGTCCTGTTTCCGAGTACCCCGTGGACCCGGATTTCAAAGAACGGTGGCAGGCCATGCTGGCTTTGGATACCGTCAGAGAAGGCGATGTTCTCTGCGTCGCGAAAGGTAACGACAAGCGCCAACGGGGAACGGGAGTGACGGGCCTTCCGGTGCTCCTTGGACCCGAACCGTCGGCCTTAGCCACTTCCGAAAACACCTGCCTTTCCGCGGACGGGAAGTCTCTCTTGGCACGTCGGCCCGGGATACCCTACGTAGAGAACGGCGTCGTGTACGTTATGGACCACGTGGTGATCCAAGGAAACGTAGACAAGGAAACGGGCAACCTGGAGTTCGTCGGAGACATCACGGTACAGGGATCCATAAGCCCGGGTTACCGTGTGTCCGCGGGACAGAACTTGATAGTGGAAGGCTCCATATTGGGTTCCGCTTCGGCCGGCGGCCAGATCGCTGTTAAGGGCGGCATCAGCGCTCCCGGCGAGACCGTGGAATCGGGAGGGGGCGTCCTCTGCAAGTTCATCGAGAATTCCCTGGTGCGGACGATGGGGCCCGTAAAGGTGGCGGAAGCTATCCTCCACAGCGTCGTCGAAGCGGAAGGAAGCATTAAGGTAACCGACCCGGGAGGACGCATAGTGGGAGGCCGAATACGCGCGCGCAAAGGCGTCTATGTCGACACGGTGGGTACCGACATGGACGCGCCCACAGTAATTGAGGTAGGAGTAAGCCCCAAGTACCGGAGAGAGTTTTCAACATTGGAGAAAGACCTTCAGAGAGTCCAAGAGGAACTCAAAAACGCCAACAAGTCAAAGTATTCCTCCGGGTTCAACCAGTACGACCGCCTCCGCGTAAAGCGCTTGATCCTGTTTCTCGAAACTCAAGAAAAGGAACTCTACGGAAAGCTTAGAGCTCTTAGAGAAAACATGCGGCGGTTGGGGTCGGGGTACTTCCGGGCCCAAACCATTTTCCCGGGCACCAGGCTGGTCATGGGCGTAAACGTGACCGACTTCAAGAGCCGGGTGGAAGGCTACATGGTGGGAGTGATTAGGGATTGAAGCCCATTGATACCCTCTCCGGGCTGCCTCGCTCAGCCGACATGGCCAGGATGGTGGCCGCGTCAGGAAGGCACGGCGAAGCTCAAGCCGAAAGCCTCTCCGCGGGATTCGCCAGAGAGGTGAACCAGCGGGCACAGACGGTGAATGAGGCGCCCAAGAGCGAGAACAATGTGAACACCGATTCGGGAGGCGGGTCGGCGGCCTGGATGCTTCTTGGAGGGAAGAAAAAAGGCAAAGACGAGCCGGAAAAAGAGCCTCCGGGGCACCCTACGAAGGGAAAGTTGTTAGATATCCAAGGCGCGTAACTGGAAGTTGTGATATACTACCCGAGATCTATAAAGAACACACGCCGCTCAAGGCATCGCCGGTTCTCCACAGGAGTCGCGGTGCCGATGAAGGCGGCGGCGGTAAAAACCATGGAGGTGTTTGTTTTTGTCCGTAGTTTCAATGAAGCAGCTTCTTGAGGCAGGAGTCCACTTCGGTCACCAGACCAGAAGATGGAACCCAAAGATGAAGCCCTACATCTTCATCGAGAGAAACGGGATCTACATCATCGATCTCCAGAAAACCGTCCGCATGATCGAAGACGCCTACAGTTTTGTCCGCTCCATCTCCCAAAACGGTGGTAGGGTTCTCTTTGTGGGCACCAAGAAGCAGGCCCAAGAAGCCGTTGAGACCGAGGCCAAAAGGGCAGGCGAGTTCTACGTCAACCAGCGCTGGCTGGGCGGCACCCTCACCAACTTCGTGACCATTCGCAAACGCATTCAGAGGCTTCTGGAGCTTGAGGAGTGGGAGACAAACGGGTATCTTGAACGCCTCACAAAGAAGGAAGCCGCCCTTCTCATGAAAGAGAAGGAGAAACTGGAGAAGTACTTCACGGGAATCAAGGGAATGCAGTCCCTCCCCGACGCCCTCTTTGTGGTCGACCCAAGGAAAGAGCATATAGCCACTTTGGAAGCCCGCCGCCTTGGCATTCCGGTGGTAGCCATAGTAGATACCAACTGCGACCCTGACGAGGTCGACGTCGTCATACCCGGCAACGATGACGCTATCAGATCGGTGAAGCTCATTTGCGGAAAGATGGCCGACGCTATCCTTGAGGGCAAGCAGGGAGTACAGGTTCAGGAGGAGTGAGGATAATGGCCGAAATCACAGTCGAGAAGATCAGAGAACTCCGAGAGAGAACCGGAGCGGGAATGATGGACTGCAAGAAGGCCCTTCAGGAAACCGGGGGCGACATGGAGAAGGCCATCGATTACCTTCGCAAGAAGGGCCTTGCTCAAGCCGCCAAGAAAGCGACACGCGCCGCGGAGCAAGGAGTCGTTGAGGCTTACCTGCACCACAACGGCAGGGTAGGAGTCCTCGTTGAGCTCAGGTGCGAGTCGGACTTCGTGGCCAGGACAGACGTCTTTAAGGAGTTGGCCAGGGAAATCGCGATGCATATCGCTTGGGCCAAGCCCGACTATATCTCCAAGGAAGATGTCCCGAAGGACATCTTGGAACGGGAAGAGAACGTGGAGAAGGAAAGGGCGAGGGCTGAAGGCAAGCCTGAGGCCGTGCTGGACAAGATCATCCAGGGCAGGCTCGCCAAGTTCTACGAGAGGGTTTGCCTCCTTGAACAGCCCTTTATCCGGGACGACTCTAAGAAAGTCCGGGACGTCATTGCCGAGAAGGTCGCCGTCTTGGGCGAGAACATAGTCGTCGGCAATTTCGCCCGCCTTGCTCTAGGAGAGTAGAAGCCGAAGATACGATGGGGGATGACCGGAATTGGCGGAAAAAACCGCTAAGTACAAGAGGGTTGTCCTGAAGCTGTCGGGCGAAGCTTTGGCCGGGAAAGCAGGTTTCGGTTTGGACCTCGCCAAGGTGGAGACCATCGCGTCGCAGATTAAGACCCTTTCGGACATGGGCGTCGAGGTCTCCGTCGTGGTGGGCGGAGGCAACTTTTGGCGGGGAGTTAAGGGCGAGTCGCAGGGCATGGACAGGGCCACTTCCGACTACATGGGCATGCTGGCGACCGTGATGAACTGTATGGCGCTCCAGGAGAGACTGGAGCGCCTTGGCCTGGACACAAGGCTAATGACCGCCATCGACATGAGAGAAGTAGGGGAACCGTATATCCGGAGAAAGGCGATTCACCACCTAAAACAAAAGAGAGTGGTGATTTTCGGTGCCGGAAGCGGCAACCCCTATTTTTCCACAGACACCACCGCGGCGCTCAGGGCAGCTGAGATTGGGGCAGACGTGATCTTAATGGCGAAGCAGGGGACCGACGGGGTCTACGATTCGGATCCCAACGAAAACCCCAACGCCAAGAAGTACGACCAGTTGGACTACATGGAATTGATCCAGAAGCGTTTGAGAGTCATGGATACCACAGCGACCACCCTCTGCATGGACAACCGTATACCGCTTGTAGTATTTGACCTGGATGTTTATGGTAACATAGAAAAAGCGGTAACAGGCGAGAAAGTAGGCACCTTTGTCGGGAGGGAGTAGAATGGACGAACGAAGTGTCCTCACTGATTCAGAGGAACGCATGAAAAAAGTCATCGAGGCCTTCAAGAAGGCCCTGGCTTCGTTGCGCGCAGGAAGAGCCAGTCCCGCCATCCTTGAGAGGGTGACCGTAGACTATTTTGGGATACCCACGCCGGTAAGCCAGGTAGCTACCATCGGGGTCCAGCCCCCGCGGACCCTGGTCATCCAGCCTTGGGACAAGAAGATGCTCTCCCCAATCGAGAAGGCGCTTCAAAAAGCGGATTTGGGCGCCATGCCCGTAAGCGACGGCAACGTTCTAAGACTAACTATCCCTCCGCTCTCGGGCGAGAGGCGTCAAGAGATGCTTAAGACGATAAGAAAAGAAGCGGAGTCTCAGAAAGTCGCCCTGCGCAACGTGCGAAGGGATATTAACGAGGAGATCAAGAAAGCGGAGAAGGACAAGGAAATCTCAGAGGATACGTCCAGGAAGATACAAGATAAAGTCCAGAAGCTGACCGACAAGTACGTCAAGATGGTGGACGAGATAACGGCGGCGAAAGAGAAAGAAATAATGGAAGTGTAGCCCTTGCCTACTGTTGGTCCCACTCAAGAGGAGATCCAATGGAGAGAGCGGGCTAAGGCAGGCAGCGTCCCGTCTCACATAGCTTTCATAATGGACGGCAACGGCCGTTGGGCAAAGCGGCGCGGGCTAAGCAGGAATGAAGGACACCGGGCAGGCGTAGAGGCCATGAGGCGTTGTCTCCCTGCCCTTCTTGACCTGGGAATCAAGTACGTGACCCTTTATGTTTTTTCCACTGAGAATTGGCGCCGGCCCCAAGAGGAAGTCAAGTTCCTCATGAACCTCATCCTGGATTACGCCAACTCAGACCGCCGCGAGCTTCTGGAAAAAGGCGTTCGGATAGTGCCCATAGGTCGTTGGCGGGATCTGCCCCTTCCTGTGGTGGAAGCGTTGTCTAAGGCGGCAAATGACACGGCCAAAGGCAGAAACTTGACCGTGCTCCTGGCCGTTAACTACGGCGGCAGGCAGGAGATACTGGATGCCGCTAAGAAACTGGCATTGAAGTACAAACCGGGCGAACTCGACTCCGTAGGAGAGGAGGAGTTTCGCCAGTTGCTCTATGCCCCTTCCGTCCCTGACCCGGACCTGATCGTGCGCACGTCGGGAGAACAGAGGATATCAAACTTCCTTCTGTGGCAAGGAGCGTATTCCGAGTTGGTGTTTACCGACGTGCTTTGGCCCGATTTCGGCCCTATAGATATTTACAAGGCGGTAGTCGAATACGGAAGGCGTGAGCGGCGGTTTGGTGATGTGAGCCACAAGAGAGGGTGACCGGCTGTTGTTTCTGCAACGAACCATTTCATCCATGGTTTTTGCCCCTCTCGTCGGTTTCGCGGTGTATTTTGGCGGCAAGTACTTCGCCGCGCTGCTCTTGGCAGTATCGTTTCTGGGGGCGTTGGAGTACAGGAGGCTGCTCCACCAAGCCGGTGTCACGATCCCCGCGAGTTTCCCTGTCGTCATATCGCTCGTAGCGCTCTTGGGTCATACGGGGCAACCGGCGCTTCTCCTGATGGGTCTTCTGATAGGAGCCTTGTTTTTCCTGGTGTTGTCTTTGTTTAAGGGAGGGGTAGTCGAGGCCCTCTACGGTCTTTCGGGCCAGATGTACTTGGGAGGACTCCTGGGAGCCCTGGGCCTGCTCCGCTCGGGAAAAGGCGGCAGGGAATGGGCGCTATTGGTCCTCTTGGTTACTTGGGCCACCGACGTTGGGGCGTATCTGGGCGGGAGCGCTTTCGGAAAGCACAAACTGGCTCCCAAGATTAGCCCCTCAAAGTCGTGGGAAGGCGCCATATGCGGCGTTCTGGCGGCAGGCGCGGCAGGCGGAATCCTCTCGACTTATCTTGGGTTTTCCGTGCCTTTCGCGGTTGGGTCCGGTCTTATCCTGGGCGTCTTGGCAGAATCGGGAGATCTAGCGGAATCCCTGCTGAAGCGGTTCTGCAACGCCAAGGATTCGGGTAATTTGATCCCTGGACACGGAGGAGTACTGGACAGGTTCGACAGTCTTTTGTTTACCGGGGCAGGCGGTCTTCTGATTCGCCTCTTTAGCTCTATATTGCCCAGTCTCTAACCGGAGGCGTACGCAATTTGACAGTAAAGACTCTTGGTTACTTGACCATCGCGTTTGTGGCGGTCTTCGTGTTCTTCCGCTACCTCATGGGCTACGTGCTCCCGTTCGCCCTGGGCATTTTCTTGGCTTTCATCCTGGATCCCCTAGTCGCCGCCATGGCCAAAAAAACCAGGCTGGGGAGGGGCCGGTCGGCCCTGATCATCGTGCTGCTCCTGGTAACCGTCTTGCTATCCCTCATCACTTGGGCCGTCACCAGGATCGTGGAAGAACTGACCGCCCTTTACGGGTACTTGCCCCAGTATTACGCCGAGTTCAACAGGATCGCCACGGAACTTCTCCGAATCGCGGGAGACATATCGTCTCAGTTGCCCGAACCCTTAGCCAAGGCTTTTCAAGAGCAGTGGGCCCGCCTGGATGTGCTCCTATCCCGCGTGTTGAGCGGAGCCAGCGGGCTGGTCAGAGGAGTCCCGATGTTTCTGGTGATGCTGTTGTTCACCATACTGTCCACGTACTTCGTGATGAAGGACCGCGCAAAGATAGGGTCTTTCATACGGAGCGTCGTGCCCCCTCGGGCTTTCAAAAGCTTTAAGCACGTTGAGCTGGACATACTAGGCGGCGTCGCCGGCTTCCTCAGGGCTCAGGCGGTCCTGGTCCTGTTGACCATGATAATCAACGTTCTCGGCTTAACGCTCGTGGAGTCGCGGTACGCGGTGGGCTTGGGTATTCTCTTGGCTATCATGGACATCTTGCCGGTGGTGGGCCCGGGCCTGGTCTACATCCCGTGGATCCTCTACCAGGCCATATGGGGATCGCCGGCCGTGGCCGTGGGCTTATCGGTCCTGTACGGTGCTGTATCCTTGCTAAGGCAGGTCGCCCAGACCCACTTGGTCGGCCGGGAAATGGGGCTGCATCCCCTGGCCACTTTGGCCTCGCTTTACATAGGCTTCCGCGTCTTCGGCACAGTGGGGCTCATTTACGGACCTCTGTCGGCCATCCTCATTAAGGGGCTCTGGGTCTCCGGCGTCATCCCTCATGAGGACGGTGTAAAAGATTGAGGACAGTTAGCATACTGGGCTCCACGGGTTCCATCGGGACCCAGGCGCTCCAGGTAATACGCAAGAACCCCGACCTTAAAGTGCTGGCGCTGGCCGCGGGGTCCGGCTGGGAGGAAGCGCTCTCCCAAGCCAAAGAGTTCGGCGCCAGGCTGTTGGCCCTTTCTGACGAAGAGGCTGCCGCCAAAGCTCAACAAGCCAAACATAGCTACGGGCTTTCAAACTTGGAGATAGCGGCCGGAGCCTCGGGTGTTCAGAAAGCCGCGTCGTTGGCTGATGTAGACGTGGTGCTTCACGCCATACCAGGCTTCGACGGCGTGAAACCCTTGCTTTCTTCCCTGGAACACGGAAAACGCGTCGCTTTCGCGGGCAAAGAAGCTTTGGTTTCGGCGGGGGAGCTGGTCGCCCCGTACATAACCGCGAGTCCGGACCGTTTCATACCCGTTGACTCCGAGCATTCCGCCATCTTTCAGTGCCTCCAAGGAGAGTTCCGAAGAGATGTTCAGGAGGTAGTGTTGACGGCCTCAGGCGGAGCCCTCAGGGACCGGACCCTGGAAGAGATGAGGGAAGTCACTCCGGAAGAAGTGTTGAGGCACCCCACCTGGAAGATGGGGAAGAAAGTCACCGTGGACTCGGCCACGCTGTTCAACAAGACCTTGGAGGTCATGGAGGCCCACTACTTGTTCGGGCTTGGCTACGATCAGATAAAGGTGGTCTTGCACAGGCAAAGCATCGTTCATTCCATGGTCACCTTCAAAGACGGGTCCACCAAGGCCCAACTGGCGAGACCGGATATGCGCTTGGCCATAGCCTACGGGCTCACGTATCCGGACAGGGTGCCCGGTACGGTGGAATCTCTTTCGCCCTATTTCGGTACTCTCACGTTTGAAGAACCCGATACCGCCAGGTTTCCGTCTCTATTATTGGGCTACCGCGCGGGACGTATGGGCGGTACCGCGCCTTGCGTCTTGTCAGCGGCCGATGAGGTGCTTGTCCAGGAGTTTTTGGCCCGCCGCATAGGTTTTTTGGACATGTACGAGGTTTTGTCGGCCGTCATGGAAGAATACCATCCTAGAGACGCCTCGTGCGTTGAAGTTTTGGAACAAGAACGGAAATGGGCCGTCGCTAAGACTATGGAACTTGTGAGTTTAAGGAGACGATGATACTTGGCGCAGGTCGTTCTTGCCCTGTTTCTCTTGGGCGTGCTGGTAACTTTTCACGAACTCGGACATTTTCTGGCCGGAAGGCTCATGGGAGTATACATTCACGAGTTCGCCGTCGGATTCGGACCGGTTTTGTACTCGAAACAGAAAGAGGAGACAAGATACACGCTCCGCTTGATCCCTGTGGGAGGGTTCACCAGGTTCGCGGGTGAGGAAGGCCCCAACCGGGAGGAAGATAAAGCCATCCCCAAGGAAAGAATCCTTAGCAGCCTCTCGCCAGGGCGCCGGGCTTTCGTGATCGCCGCGGGACCGATATTCAACCTTCTCGTGGCGTCTTTGGCTTTTTTCTTGGTGTTCTCCTTCGTGGGGATCAACACGCCGACCACCCGCATCCTGGAAGTGATGCCCGGATACCCGGCCGAGACCGCCGGGCTCCTCGCCGGAGACGTGATTCAGTCCGTTGGGGGTACCCCGGTCGATACCTGGGACGAAATGGTGGCGATCATCCAGACCCGAGCCGGCCAAACCACCGAAGTGGGCGTGGAAAGAGACGGGGAGCCTGTTCTGGTAAACATGACCCCCATTGAGATGAACGGGGTGGGAGTGATAGGCGTCAGGCCGACTTTGCAGCTCACTCGCGTGGGCCTCTTGAAAGGCCTTATATCAGGCTTCAGTGAGACCTACCACGTCAGCGTCGCCTGGATAACCGGTATCATCGGCATGATCGTGGGCAAGGTAGCGCCGGAAGTAACGGGACCGGTAGGCATAACTCAGATATTGGGCGAAGCCGCGCGCACAGGACTGGCGCAGCTCTTCTACATCGTGGGAATCCTCTCCGCCAACTTGGCCCTCTTTAACCTTATGCCTTTTCCAGCCCTGGACGGCAGCAGGCTCATCTTCTTTGGCATTGAGGCCATAAGAGGCAAACCCATCGACCCGGAAAAAGAAGGCCTGGTGCACTTCTTCGGCTTTTTCCTTCTTATGGCCTTGTTCGTGTTCATCACCTTCAAGGATATTCTCAGGCTTGTAAGGTAAGCTGGCTAGGCCGGACGGGAAGAACATCACATTGGGAAAGGTTGACCGCGATGAACGCCGTGGACATGCTTTTCAAGCGACGTGAGACAACCCCGGTTAGGTGCGGTGAGGTCATTATCGGAGGGGAAAGCCCGGTTTCCATCCAGACCATGACCACGACCGACACCCGGGATGTTCAGAAGACGACCGCGGAAATCCAGGAAGCCGTGGAGGCGGGAGCCGATATAGTCCGGGTAGCGGTCCCGGACAAGGAAGCCGCGGAAGCCATAGCCTCAATCAAGAGACAGGTCAAATGCCCCATAGTTGCCGATATCCACTATGACTACAGGCTTGCCATTATGGCGCTGGAAAACGGCGCGGACAAAGTCAGGGTGAATCCGGGGAACATAGGCGGGCCGGAAAACCTTTTGGCCGTGGCGATGAAAGCAAAGGAGCGGGGCGCGGCCATCCGGATAGGAGTCAACAGCGGGTCTGTCCCCAAGGACCTTATCGCCCGGTACGGTTCGCCGACCCCTGAGGCCATAGTAGAGGCCGCCAAGAGGACCCTCGACTTCTTAGAGGATCACCAGGCCACAGGCATCGTCCTCTCGCTGAAGTCGTCAAGCGTGCCCGACACCGTACGGGCATACGCTCTCATGGCCAAGGAGACCAAGTGGCCCTTTCACATCGGCATTACCGAAGCCGGTCCCGGAATCCCCGGCATCATCAAGTCCACGGCCGGAATAGCCTCTCTCTTGACCATCGGTATAGGGGATACGGTAAGGGTCTCTCTCACCGGTTCGTGCGTTGAGGAGGTCAGAACGGCTCAAGACATCCTGCAGGCCGTTGGGGTTTCGTCCTTCGGTCCCAATGTCATATCCTGCCCCACTTGCGGGCGTACCCAAGTGGACTTGATGCCGGTGGCCCAGGAAATCGCCCGGAAGGTTCGGGGCCTTAAGATCCCCATGACAATAGCGGTAATGGGGTGTCCGGTTAACGGCCCCGGCGAAGCCAGGGAAGCTGATGTCGGCATAGCCTGCGGCCGCGATGGAGGAATACTCTTCTCCCACGGCAAAGTAGTAGGAAGCGTACGTTCCGGGGATATGGTATCCGCCCTAATGAACCTCATACATGAGGAAATCCAGCGAAGAAAAACCTAGGAGAACTTAAACGGGCAAACCCATACGCCTTTCGAAGCACAGATACAGCACAAAGCCGCGGGGGATTTGTTAATGAGCGTCGTAAGGGTTACACCGTCTTCAGATGACCTTCGAGTAAACCAAATAGTTGAAGTTGGAGAAGTCCTGGGGGCTGACCTGCTGGGTCACCTTTCGGTCCGCTTCATAGAGGTTTCGGACCAGGAAAGCATGTGGACAGTCTCTGTGGACGCTTCGGATCCGAAAGAATGGGCCAAAGCGGCAAAGTCCTACGAAAAGGGCGTCTTGGAGGCGCTGCTTGCCACGGCGCGCCAAGAAATCAAAAAGAAGGTTCAGGGGCTGGAGAACGTTCGCTGGGTAGTTCCTGAGGAGCTCTCCAAGCCCTTTAGAGACCCTGAAACCAAGGAAGTCCAAGCCAATGGAAAGTACCCGGTGAGGAGGCGGGGTTCCAGAGCTCCCAAAGCCCCTCCATCCAAGGAAGAAGCCGTCCCTCTCAGCGAGATAACGGGCGGAGAGAAGAGAAAGGTGACGGTGAAAGGACGGGTATGCGAGGTAAACTGGCGTCAAAATCTGGCAGGCAGGTTCGACGGGACTTTCGTCATCACCGACATGGTTGACTCCTTGCGAGTGAGGCTTTCGTTTCAGGAATCCAAGAGGGAAGACATAGAACCCGGAGTAACCATAGTGGCCAGAGGCAGGCCCGACGTCGACCGTTTCGACGGGGACCCCATGATAGTTGTCACTGACAACGACGACATCTGTCTCTGCGAGCCCGACGTCCGGATTGACCCGGCGCCGGAAAAAAGAGTGGAGCTTCACCTGCACACAAAGATGAGCGCCATGGACTCCGTCCTCGACCTGGAAAAAGCGGTGCGGCGCGCCAAGGA
The DNA here is from genome assembly GCA_012840345.1 of Candidatus Fermentithermobacillaceae bacterium. Taxonomy (GTDB): domain Bacteria; phylum Bacillota; class Sulfobacillia; order Fermentithermobacillales; family Fermentithermobacillaceae; genus DULO01. Next base: position 14,523 of record DULO01000120.1, on the reverse strand, counting down.
ATGGGGATACCCTGCCCTCGCCATCACCGATCACGGCGTGGTCCAGTCCTTCCCAGAAGCGGCCTCTTTGGGCAAAAAACACGGCGTGAAGATTATCTACGGCGTGGAAGGATATCTCGTTGAAGACGATCCCAAGAGCCACGCTTTCCACATTATCATCTTGGCCAAGAACCGGGTGGGGCTCAGGCATCTTTACGAGATCATCACAGAATCCCACCTGGAGCACTTCTATAGGACTCCAAGGATACCCCGGGCCCTGCTCTCGTCCAAAAGGGAAGGATTACTGATAGGTTCCGCTTGCGAAGCAGGAGAGTTGTACAGAGCGGTGCTGGATAAGAGGCCACGGGAAGAACTTCTGCGGATCGCTTCCTTCTATGATTACCTTGAGATTCAGCCTCTCGACAACAACGGCTTTCTCATTGAGTCCGGCGCGGTCAAAGACAGGGATGGGCTGGCGGAGATAAACAAGACCATCTACGAACTGGCGAAGTCAATCGGGCGCCCGTGCGTGATGACGTGCGACGTTCACTTCCTTGATCCGGAAGAGTCCATATACCGAACGGTGCTGCTGGCAGGCAAAGGAATGGCTGACGGGGAGAAACCTACGCCGGTATACCTGCGGACGACCGCGGAACTCTTGGAGGAAGCGACATCTTACTTGGGCCGCGAAGCAGCGCGGGAAGTGGTAGTGAAAAACACCAGAGCCATCGCCGACTCCATAGAAGAGTTGCGCCCGGTCCCGGAAGGCTCATACTTCCCGTCCCTTCCCGGCGCCGACGAAACGCTAAGGAACGCCGCCATTGAAGGCGCCAAGAGGATCTACGGGGATCCTCTTCCCGAGATAGTCGAAAAGCGGCTTGAAAAGGAACTAGGAGCCATAATAGGCAACGGTTTCGCTTCGCTCTACGTTATCGCCATGCGCATGGTGGAGAAATCCCTGTCCGACGGTTACCTCGTAGGTTCCAGGGGATCTGTGGGCTCGTCTTTTGTGGCCACTTGCACCGGGATTACGGAGGTGAACCCGCTGACGCCTCACTACGTATGCCCGCAGTGCAGGTGGAGCGATTTCGAGACGGGACTGGCTTACGGTTCAGGGTTCGACCTCCCGCCCAGAAAGTGTCCGAAATGCGGGGAGGACCTCAAGAGGGACGGTCAAGACATACCGTTTGAGTCTTTCATGGGCTTCAAGGGGGAGAAGGTGCCCGACATCGACCTGAACTTCTCTGGGGAAGAGCAGGGCGAGATGTTCCGCTTCGCCGAAGAGCTCTTGGGCAAGAAAAACGTTTTCCGGGCAGGCACTATAGGCACTATCGCTCGCAAAACGGCGTTCGGCTTCGTGAAGCACTACGCGGAAGAAACGGGGAAGACTCTCCGAAGAGCCGAAGAGACGCGCCTCTCCATAGGGATTGAGGGCGTCAAGAGGACCACGGGACAGCATCCGGGAGGGGTCATGGTCATCCCGGAAGGCATGGACGTCTTGGACTTCACGCCTGTCCAGTATCCGGCCGACGATAGGGAAGCCGGTGCAATGACCACGCATTTTGACTACGACGCCATCTCGGGGCACCTGGTCAAGGTCGACATCCTGGGCCACGACGATCCTACGGTCATAAAGATGCTTCACGATCTCACGGGCATTGACCCGACGACCGTGCCCCTAGACGACCCTGCCACCATGAAGCTTTTCTCCGGAGAAAACCCTGACGATGCCTTGGGCATCCCCGAGTTCGGGACCCGGTTTGTCCGCAACATGCTGACGGAGACGCGGCCAACCTGCTTCGCCGACTTGATCCGCATATCAGGCTTGTCCCACGGCACCGACGTGTGGGCAAACAACGCCCGGGACCTCATCAAGGAAGGCGTCGCCACGCTTGACCAGGTGATCGCGACCAGGGAGGATATCTTCCAGTACCTTATGAAACTGGGCGTCGACCCGGCGGTGGCTTTTGGGATAGCCGAGAAAGTCCGAAAGGGGAAAGCCCCTTCAGAAGAAGACCTGGCGATCATGAGGGAAGCGGGGACCCCCGAGTGGTACATCGGCTCGTGCCTCAAGATCAGCTACCTGTTTCCTAAGGCCCACGCCGCGGCATATGTCACGATGGCTTTCCGCATAGCGTACTTCAAAGCCCATCACCCGGAAGCGTTCGCGGCCGCCTATTTCACTTTCCACGGCTCCGCGCTCACCACGGACTTGATCCGGCAGAGCGAAGATGAATGGCGGAAGTTTATCGACCGGGTGAACGGGATGGCGGGGGCTAAGGCCAAAGAACAGAACCAGGCCTCGGCGCTGGAAGTGGCGCTGGACATGAAGAAGAGAGGGGTCAAGTTCGGCCTGCCTTCGTTGACCCGGTCGGAGGCCACCAAGTACGTGCTGGACGGAAAGACCCTGATTCCTCCCTTTGTCGCTATACCGGGGCTGGGCGCGCAAGCGGCCGCGGCCATAGTCGCCGCTCGCAAAGAAGGCGAGTTTACCTCGGTAGATGACTTCAGGAAGCGCACAAGGCTCGGCAAGAAGGTATGCGAAATCCTAAGAAGCGAGGGCGTGCTGGACGGACTGCCTGAAGGAGATCAGCTCTCGTTGTTTTGAGGATGTGCTTTGTTTCGAACTTTTTCCGGTTTTCTTCAGCGCGACCTGCCTGAACGCGCCATGCCTCCATATCTTACGATGACGGCGCGGATCAGAATTGAGTACACGGGTACCTCAATTACGGCAGCGGCGGCCCGCGGAGGGATAAGGGCTTTGTAGGGGAGGCCAAACAAAAGGTTCAAGAAGTACGGTGTGAGGCCGAGAGAGACTAAGAGGCTGCTCGCGCCGACACAGACCATGATGAGAGCGACAGAGGGATGCCTGCGGTCCTTCCGACGAAGCATCTGGTACACGAAGCCCGGTATGCCGCCCATTAGCGCCGCGGTAAGCGTGAAATGGGGCATGTACGCGCCGCCCATAGGGCTCAAAGCGTAACCCACCAGGTCGGACACGGCGCCCGACGCCGCTCCGTACAGCGGACCGGCGACAATGCCCACCAGTATGTTCGGCAGCGGGCCCAAACCGAGCCTGACGCCCTCCACGCCCGCGAAGGCCACCCTAATTGACGCGAACCTGGTGAGGACCACAGACAGAGCCGACATGATCGACGCTAGCGCCAATGATCTGAACGAACGCATGGACATCGCCCCCTCACACCCATAGTCCGGATGATATTCTAGTTTGCTCAAGGGGGCAAGGAACAATCTTCCACCTGACGTTGACCGTTTCTCTGTTGCGAAGCGTCATCTTACGGTGATAAGATCTTCACGAAAGATAGACAGGGCAACGCTTACTGCCCTGCTGTGATCGTGGATCGCGGTGAGTTTGAGCCAACACCGTGAAAGAGGGAGCCTGACCTCCTTCTGCGGCGTGTAAGCCGTGTAGTCAGCGGAAACACAAAAGCTTTTGGGGAGGCACCCACCTGCTTAAGCAGGTTCAACACCCTCCGGGTTCACGACATGGCGGGGTTTTTTGTGTGTCTTGAGCCCCAAAGCCGTCACACACCTGGAGCAATTACCTGCCGCCCCCAACCCTTCGTGACAATTCCCCTCATCTTCCCGGGACAATCGCCTTGCGCCGCAAGACTAGGCACCCTGGTTTTCAATGGTTGACGACTGCTGCGTCGAGAGCTATCAACCGGAGACAACCTCACCGCGCAGAATCATCCGGTCTTGATGACTTAGCTCAGGAGTCATCAGTACCTGACGACTGCTACACCGAGGGCTATCAACCAGATACGACTCCGCCTCAAGGAGTTATCAGATTTGGACGACCAGACCCAGGAATCATCAAATTGCTGACAACAAGCCTGAGGCCGTCGGGAATGGTCTTCACCATAGGTTTCTGTTGAAATACATGAGGTGTTTGTGCTAGACTATCCTAGCAGTGCCGAAGTGGTGGAACTGGCAGACACGCGGTGTTCAGGGCGCCGTAGGCGGACGCCTGTGTGGGTTCAAATCCCACCTTCGGCACCATTTTTATTTCGCTCACCAGTTACGGCCTCGTATCACTCCGTCTGTGCTCTCTAGGCGCTCGAAGTACATCTTCCGGTCTTCGTATGTCTTGAACGGGGTAGTCTTGATGATGTCCTCTCGGGTTTTGTCGTAGATACGGTCTACCTTCTCTCCTCGGTGGGGTTCATCATTACCGGCATTCTTTTCCCAAGTTCCAATTTCGTGAAGTTTTCCTCTGTGTACACTTCTATGCCGTGGGCAAGAAGAAGCTCGGCGAAGACGCCGTGACCTTGGACCAACCGTCCGGAATACGTGCCGTCGTATATCTGACCTAAGCCGCACGACGGGCTCCGGGCTTTCAATATGGCTTTAGAGCAGCCTGATTGCAGGCCTATGAAAAGGGCCTTCCAGGCACCTTCGATATATTGCCGCGTGACGTCGACACCGTCCGCAGTGACAACTTTGGCTCCACGCAACACAGATCGTATCGCGGGCATTCCACCGGCAGAGGTGAGTTCAGCAGAACCCAGAAACGCAACTTGCGAGGAATTAGAGGAACCATCAGACGCAAGTCGCCACGATCCGGCAAGCGCGGCCCCCCCGGGACCCACTGGCACGATTTCCGCGGGCGTTCTGGGAACCGCAAGGCCGCCTAAGACCTCGGGGCACACGGGAATCCCCAGTCCTTCCTTCATCAAAGAAACCAGCCTTAAATCCCCTTTGGATTTGCCGTCATAGCGGCAGGGAAAGTTGCACAAGCACGCCGAAATGATGTACGTTTAAATCACCCCATCAGAATCCAGCCTGGTGTTCTGGAAAAAAGTCTCGGAGGTCAGATCAATGTTCTCATCGGGCAAACGCCTCTTCCTTGTCCGCGCGCTAATTTCCTTCCTCTTGACATGCGCGGCCCTACTGTCATTAGTTCCCGGAACCGCTTTGGCGGCGACGGCTCCACCCGAGATCAAGGCCGACAGCTATTTGGTAGCCGACCTTAACACGGGCCGGGTGCTTATGTCAAAGGACATTGATACGGCCTGCGTGCCTGCCAGCCTTACAAAGATCATGACCATGTACGTCCTGTTTGACGCCATCTCCAACGGGGAAGTGTCGTTGGACGACATGGTTCCGATATCAGAACTCGCATGGTCCACGGAAGGCTCGAAGATGTACGTATTAGTGGGTACAGAGGTGAAGCTGGAAGACTTGGTTAAGGGCGTGACCGTGATGTCCGGCAACGACGCTTGCGTCGCCATCGCCGAACACCTCGCGGGCAACGTCCAGAGCTTCGTGGACCGCATGAACGAGAAGGCGAGGTCACTGGGGCTAACCCAGACGCACTTCGTCGACCCGAACGGTTTGTCAGACGATAACCGGGTATCGGCCAACGACCTGCTTAAGCTCGTGACCTCCTATGCCAATGTCCATCCCGAGGCTATGCCTTACCACGCCATCAAAGAGTTCGCCTACACCGCTCCGGGTGAACGCCCGATGGCGCCGCAGTTCAACCGCAACAGGCTCCTCTGGTCGTACCCCGGTACATACGGCCTGAAGACGGGCTTCACCACCAAGGCCGGCTTCAACACGGTAGTTATGTGCGAGCGGGACGGCCTAAACCTTGTGGCCATCCTGTTGGGGTCAGCCCGCGGGAAATCGATCGATGACGGAGAGAGGGAGCGGACGGCGCTGGTCACTTCGATGCTGGACTGGGCCTACGCCAACTACTCCTACGTATGCAAAGCCGAACCGAACACCGTGGTCGGGAAGGCCCGGGTATGGAAAGGTAAGGGCAAGTGGGTTGAGGCGGTTACACCGTCCGGCCTGGGCGCCACGGTAGAGAAGGAACAGAAGGATCAGGTCAACTACACTGTTGAGCTCCGGTCAGACCTGGAAGCTCCGATAAAACGGGGCCAAAAAGTCGGCGAAGTGGTCTTCACGGTGGACGGCCAGGAAGTCGGACGTTCGAATCTGGTGGCAGGAGATGATGTCCCCAAGGGCAACATCTTCCGGGTTATCTGGGATGTCATAACCAGGGCCTTGGGGCGGGCGTTCTCAAAGACCTAACGAAAAGCAAGAACCTGGCTTGGGCGGAGCCGGTTTGGATTCCGACACGCTCACGAATCGCGACACCCCCAGGAAACGGCGGCCCGGCCGCAGAGTACTGGGGGTGTCCTGCTTGATATCCTTAACTACCAGCAACTACCAGCGGTACATTTGAGCCTTTTCTCTTGGGTCGAAGCCCAGAGCCAAAAGGTGCTCAACACAGTTTTCCTTGACGATCGCGAGACTTGAGCCCTCTTCTTTTACGACACTGATGGAGCAGTTAGCCACCGCTTCCGACGCCGGATTTACAACCTGTCCTTTAGCGTAGGCGAGGAGACTCCGAATGGTCCCGCCGTGCGCGACAATCGCGACCGCGCCCTCGGTCAACCCCTTGCGTCTCACCGATTCCCTGATGCGCTCAAACGCCGCCACAGCCCTCCGGTAGAAGTCCAAATAGGATTCGCCGCCGGGACGGGGCGCGTTTAAGGGATCCCGTTTAAGTTCCTTGTACACCTCAGGCCAGATTTTCTCCGCTTCCGCGAGGGTCTTTCCCTGGAGAACGCCGCAGTTGATTTCCCTTAGCCCTTCCTCAGGATTCACTACCGCTGCCCGTTTGTTCTCTTGCCCGGCAAGGATTATCCGGGCCGTTTCCATTGCGCGACACAGATCGCTGGAATAGATTTCGTCAAACTCGACTTGAGATAGGGCACGCGCGGCCAGCTCGGCTTGCTTGCGTCCGGTATCAGAAAGCGGCACGTCTAGATGTCCCTGCAGTATCCCCGACTGGTTCGCTTCAGTTTCTCCGTGCCTGATCAAGTAGTAAGTAGTCACATGTTCCCCTCCCCGGACGAGTATACACCAAAAGGGATTTGGACGGGCTTGTGGCGAATACCAGCATAATCACACTGGGAGGGCTCGACTATGACTAACGAACTCACCGGAACCATAGGATACATAGACTTGGGCACCAGGGAGATCCGAAAAGAGACCATTGATTCCCTGACCTACCGCCTGTATTTCGGAGGCACCGGTCTGATTGCCAGGGAACTCCTGCGGCTGACGAAACCGGGGATAGATCCCCTGGGGCCAGACAATGTGCTGGTCATAGCCGCCGGCCCGCTTACCGGGGCGCCCGTGCCGGGAACGGGCAGGAGCGCGGCGGGAGCTATATCTCCCCTTACGGGAGGTTTTGGCGTAGGCGAGGGAGGGGGCTTCTTCGGCCCTGAGCTCCGCAGAGCGGGATTCGATGCCCTCGTGATAACCTCAGCTTCCGATACCCCTGTGTACCTGTGGGTCCACGACGGGGAGATAGAGATAAGGGACGCTTCGGCTATCTGGGGAAAAACCACCGGCGAAGCCCAGGACATCATACGTGCGGAACTCGGCGACAACTTGATCAGGACCTGCCAGTGCGGCCCCGCGGGAGAACGGCTCGTCAGGTTCGCGGGCATCGCCAATGACGTTACCCACTACATCGGGCGAAGCGGCATCGGAGCCGTGATGGGTTCGAAGCGGCTGCGTGCCGTTGCCGCCAGAGGTCGCCAACCGGTATTCCTGGCCGACAAAGATAAGGTACGTGAGCTTGGTTCCTGGTTTATGCGGAACTGGAAGGACCTTTCGTGGGGGCTCCACGAGTTTGGAACCACCGGAGGGGTCATGAACAAGCAGGTGGCGGGCGGTCTCCCCACCAAGAACTTCTCGCAAGGCCTCTTCGAAGGATACCAAGGGATTACCGGGCAGACCATGAACGAGACGGTCCTGATCGATCGCGACTCCTGCTTCGGATGCCCCATCCGGTGCAAGCGCGTGGTCGAAGTCAAGGAACCTTTCACAGTCGATCCCAGGTACGGCGGTCCCGAGTATGAGACTTTGGGGTCTTTCGGCTCAACTTGCGGTATCGGGGACGTGCGGTACGTATGCAAGGCCAACGAAATCTGCAACGCCTACGGGCTTGACACCATTTCCGCGGGCGTAACCATAGCATTTGCCATGGAATGCTTCGAAAAAGGGATATTGACCCCGGAAGATACGGATGGCCTCGACCTCAGGTTTGGGAACGGCGAAGCCATGCTGGAGGTCCTGCAAAAGATCGTGCGCCGCGAAGGGATCGGTGACCTCTTGGCGGAGGGATCGGTAAGGGCCGCCGAAAAGATCGGCAAAGGGGCCATCTCTTTGGCGATGCACAGCAGGAAGCAAGAGATCCCCATGCACGACCCCCGGCAAGAATGGGGATTGGGTCTGGGCTACGCCTTATCCATAACCGGCGCGGACCACCAGCACAACATGCATGACATCATCTACGCCAAAGAAGGAAAAGGCGCGGATGACGCCAGGGCGATGGGAGTAGGCGCGGTACCTTTGCCTCCTCTCGATCTTTCTCTGGAGAAAGTCACCCTGCTTAGGACCATAACCAAGTTCCGCCACTTCTGCGATTGCGCGGTAATATGCACTTTCATGCCGTGGACCATCTTCCAGGTGGTTGACCTGGTGACAGCCGTGACAGGCTGGAAAACCGGCACCGCCGAGATCATGGCGATAGCTGAAAGGGCATACACTCTCGCGAGAATCATAAATCTCCGAGAAGGCATGACTCCCGAAGACGAGACAATTCCCGACAGGTTCTTTGAAGCGCTTCCGGAAGGCCCCCTTTCAACGTCCAGGATACCCAGGGAGGAATGGGAACGAGCCAAGCTGGCGTACTACCGTCAGTCAGGATGGACCGATCGGGGCGTCCCGACTGAAGACACCCTGGCCAGGCTAGGTATATCCTGGGCCGGAAAGCACCTGCCAAAGGTCGACTGAAGACGGTCTAGCAAAAGGACTCACGCATAGGAGAACCGGAGGTCTTATTGTGTCCGCACAAGACAAGGCGCGGGTCGGTACAGCTTTTGATCCCAAGGTAACCAGCCGTAACAAATGGGCTTTTATATCCGATGGGGCCTGCTTCAACATCGGCCAGGCGTTTCTCGAGAGCAACACTGTCCTTCCTACATTTGTGAGAACCCTCACGAGTTCGCCGCTGCTTATTGGCATGGTGAGCTCCATCCGGAGCTTTGGGTACCTGATGCCGCAGATTTTCGTGGCAGGGTTCATAGAAAACCGCCCGCTGAAGAAACCCTTCATGATGAAGGCAGGGTATGTAATGCGGGTGGGCGGAATAGCCCTGGCTCTCTCCGCGCTTATAGCCAAGAATAATCCCGGCCTGGCACTGGCAGTTTTCTACTTGGCTCTGGTTGTGTTCGCCTTCGGCGACGGCTTTAGCGGGCTTCCGTGGATGGATATTGTGGCAAAGACCATCCCTCCGGACAGGAGAGGCCGCCTCTTCGGCAGCATGCAGGCGCTGGGAGGGTTAGGGGCGTTCCTCGCCGGGTTCCTTATACAAAAGCTCCTTAACGATAACGGCAACTACCCAGCCAACTACTTTACCGTAATGGCACTGGGAGCCTTCTTCATGTGCTGCTCCCTGATGGCGATGCACTTCATCGTGGAACCGGGCGGGCCTGCCCCCGGAAAGTACTGCTCGCTGAAAACTTATTTAAGGAGGCTTCCTTCGGCCTGGGCGGACAACCCGTTGTTCCGACAGCTGATGGTAACCAGGCTTCTGACAGGCTCCTTCTACTTATGCCTGCCGTTTTTCGCCATCCACGCGCAAACGGACCTTTTGTTTCCTGCCAGCGTCGTGGGATTGTTTGTGTCGGCTCAGATGGTCGGGACGGTTGTGGGAGGACCCGTGTGGGGGTACCTGGGAGACCGGCACGGTCCCTACTGGGTGATCCGAATAGTCGCCCTGATGACAACAGCGACTCCGTTCCTGGCTTTGGGGTCCCGTCTGGCCAGCGCGCTAGGCATCCCGGCGCTGGCCTACGCACTCTACTTCATCCTGTACTTCTGCATAGGAGGCTTTTTTGGAGGCACGTGGATAGGCTTCTCCAACTACGTGTTCGACATCTCAGTAGAAGGAAACAGGGCGACCTTAATAGGCCTCTACAACAGCATCGGGGCCCCCTTGACGCTGCTCACCATGGTGGGCGGGTGGATCCTTCAAGCAACCAACTACCGCACCTTGTTTGGCATAGTCGCCGCCATTGAGGTTGTGGCCTGCATAGTCGCGTTTAGGCTCCCTGACTCAAGAGAAGTGTCACCTGCCCCTCCATCGCATACGCTGTAGGTGGAGGGAGGGGTCCCTTTGTCCCGCAACCAGACTTACTGGGGATTGGCCTTGGGAGGCGGTGGGTTCCTGGGCTTCGCCCACATTGGAGTCTTGATGGCCCTACGCCTCTACGGTCTAACCCCTTCGCTAATCGCGGGAACAAGCGCAGGCGGCGCTGTCGTCGGGCTCTTGGCCGCCGGAGTGAATATCACCGGAATCGAAGACGGCGCCATGGCACTGGCTTCCGCGGAAGGCATAATCGACGACGAGCCTGTAATCCTACCGTCCGGAGCCTCCCGGGCGTACTCTCTGGGGATCAAGGGCCTTATCAGAGGCGGAATCATCGAATCCTGGTTCGACCGCTTGGCGGGCGGAAAGCGCATGTGCGACGCCCAGATGCCCGTGGCCATCACGGCTGTCGACGTGGAAACCGGCGAAGAAGTGGTATTCACTAATTGCCCACCGAGGTACCGCACTTCGATCCTGGGAGCCGGCACGGGCAAGGTATACGTCAGCGACGTTAAGATTTCGGAAGCGATTCGGGCGAGCATATCCCTCCCGGGAGTGTTCGTTCCAAAGAAGCTGCACGGAAGGACTCTGGTGGACGGAGGCGTCCGCAATATGGTGCCCGCTGACGAGCTAAAGCGGATGGGGGCTAGAGAGGTCGTGGCCGTTGACTTAGGGTCCCACGCCGAAAAGCCGCAAAAGGTGGACAATGTTATCGGCGTCCTGTCCAGGTGCTTCGCGCTGGCGTGTAGGAGGGAGGTCGAACGTTCCCTCACCGAGCACGCCTCGATAATCCTGCAACCCGAAGTCTGGGACGTGGGCTTCCCCACCGCCAGCAAAGCGCGGGCCCTGATCGAGTCCGGAAAAGCGTGCGTCGAGAAAAACATAGACCGCTTGTTATCGATCCTCCAATGACCCCGAGGGGCCTTTCCCGGCCTCCGAGCAATGGAGCAGGACTTTTCCACTTGACTGGGGAAAAGACTCGCATCTATCTTGCGCGAGACCGCGGAAAACGGAGGAAGCCGAATGACAGAGCCCTTGGGAGTCACCACTGAAGAGTTAATGCAAATTGCCGTGGACCTGGCGGGGCAAACCCGGTCAGTTGGGTACGGATCAACCTCTTCATGAGCCGACACTCCCGGATGGGCAACAGGCATTCCCGAAAACCTTTAGTAATCTAATCGAGCGAATGCCCGCCCACCGTTAATGGAAATTCATAGCATGAGGGTCAGCGCCAAAACGCCGGAGCTAGCGTTATAAGCACAGTGAATATCTCGAGCCTTCCCAGAAGCATTAGGAATGTCAGCAGTATCTTGCCGGCGGGGGGGACCAAGGCGAAACTGAACATCGGTCCTACCGCTCCTAGACCCGGTCCGATGTTGCCTAAGGTAGCGGCCACACCTGAGACGGCCGATACCATATCAAGGCCAAGTCCGAGAAGAAAGAACGTTCCGATCAACGCGCACCCCAAGTATGTCAGGGTAAACACCAACACGGTCCGCACGGTGTTTTCTGATATAACGTGGTCTCCAATCCTAAGAGGCAGGACCGCCTTCGCGTGCACCATCCTCCTGATTTCACGGAAAACGCTCTTGAAGATGACCAGATAGCGCACGACCTTCACCGAGCCTCCGGTTGAGCCGGAACAAGGCCCTACAAACATCAGAAGCAGCAAGACAGCGCGGGACAGGTCCGGCCATTTGTCAAAGTCTTTGGTAATGTACCCGGTGGTCGTAATCACCGAGACCACTTGAAATGAGCCGTGGTGCAGCGCCTCGGGAACTCCCAGCTCCTCGTACACGTTGGCGGCGATGATGACGGTGGCGATTACGATTATAGCGAGGTAGAGCTGGGATTCCTTATCGAGGAACACGCGCTTAATGCTTCTTGTGGTCAGGGCCTTGTAGAACAGGCTGAAGTTCATCCCGGCGAGAAGCATGAAGATCAAGATAATGTAGTGAATCCAAGGGTTCTGGTACGCGCCCACGCTTAAATTCTTATTGGAGAAGCCTCCGGTCGCGACCGAGCCAAAGGCGTGTATCAACGCGTCATACAGGCTCATACCCGCGACGCAGAGCAGGACTGTCTCGAGGACCGTCATGCCTCCGTATATCGCCAGAAGAGACGACGCGGTCTGTCTAAGCCGTGGGGTAAGGCGTTCAACTTCGGGTCCGGGAACTTCCGCCCGAAAAAGGAAAGCGCCGCCCCCTGAGGCTTTCGGCACGAAAGCCAGAAAGATAAGGATTATCCCCATGCCTCCGAGCCAGTGAAGGTAGCTCCTCCAAAACAGGACTCCGGCCGCCGGTACTTCAACGACCGGCATGATGGTAGCGCCGGTTGTCGTGAACCCCGACACGCTTTCAAAGACCGCGTCCACAGGGTTAGGGATGACTCCAGACAAGACATAGGGGAGAGCGGCCGCCAAAGAACTGATTACCCAGCCTCCGGCCACTATCAAGTAAGATTCTCTGGGCCCTACGCTCAAATCGCCTTTATGTCTGAACAGCAGCAGCCCCAATGCTCCCACCAGCGGAACTGAGAGGGCAAAAGCCTTCCAATCCGGAGTCCCGTAATAGAGCGCCCAAAACATGGGCAGCAACATGCTGACGGCCAAAAGGATGAGCAAGAACCCGTAAACCCCAAACACGCTTTTCCAGTTCACCGGTGAGCCCTCACAATCCCAGCATCCACTTAAGTTTCGAAGCCGCGCCCATGCTGCTGAAAGTGATAACCCGGTCCTTTGCCTGAATCACCGAGTCTCCATGAGGGATGAAGACGTCAGAGCCCCGCATTACGGTGCCGATTAGCGCGCCCGCGGGCAACCCCGCGTTTCTCAAGGGTTTTCCGATGATAGGCGCCTTATCCGCGACCACTACCTCCATAACCTCGGCATGGCCCTGCCTCAGAAAGGCCAGGTCCACCAGCCTCTCCTTTTGCACCAGCCGGAGGATAGTACTGGCTGTCAAAAGACGGGGGATAACGGTAGCGTGCACGCCTATGGTGTCCGCCAGGGAACTGTACTCTTCCCGGCCGAGTTCAACGATGATTTCCTTTACACCGAGCCTTCTCGCGACCATAGCCACAAGAAGGTTTGTCTCTTCTTTGCCTGTGGCTGCTATGAGCGCGTCGCATTCGCCGATCTGCTCTGATTCCAGGAGCTCCATGTTTGTCCCGTCGCCGTTGATGACAAGAACCCCGGGTAGATGCTCTGCCAGCCACTGAGCGCGCTCGGGGTCTTCTTCAATTAGTTTCACAGATACGCCCTCGCGCTGGTAACGCGAAAGGATTTCGCAGGTGCGCAGACCAATCTCGCCTCCGCCGACTAACGCCACGGACCGGATTTGGCTGGGAATCCTGCCGGCGAGAAAAGTGGAGCGTTCGAAGTTGCCGCTCCGGCCAAGAACGTAAATGTAATCGCCCAACTGAAACTTGGTGTTGCCGTCGGGGATGAGGAGCCGGTCGTTTCTCACGACGGCGACCACCAACGAGTTCTTTAAGCCTAGCTGGTGCAATGGTTTATCCAATACCGCCGAGCCTGGAGTGTCGCAGCGAATGCCCAGTAACTCGACTTTTCCATCAGCGTAGAACCCAACCTCGCTGGCGGTGGGAGTCTTGATCAGCTTCACTATTTCCTGAGCAGCCAAGCGCTCAGGGTGGATGATGAGGTCTATGCCGAGCTGGCCATGGACCAACGCCTTGGCAGGAACTGTGTAGTCGGGGTTCCTGACCCTCGCGACGGTGGTACGCACTCCGTAGTATTTGGCGGTCAGGCAAGCTATGATGTTTGCCTCATCTTGCGTTGTGACCGCGATAACCATGTCCGTATCCGACACCCCGGCCTCCTCAAGAGTCCTGGGTGAGGCGCCGTTTCCCACAATCGCCATGACGTCCAGAGTTTCTCTGGCAGGGAGGAGGGCCTCCGCTCTGCTGTCGATGAGGACAACGTCATGTGATTCTTCCGCGAGTTTTCGGGCTATGTGGTAGCCCACTTTGCCTGCTCCGATGACTATGGCTCTCATGATCTCACTCTAGCCTTTCCGCTACTGCGCCTTGATGACTCATACGCCGGCACTTCTCGAGACTCCTATCCAGGCGCCCCTAATCACGCAGTGATGTCATCGACACACATACAGTACAGCATACAGGCGTTTTGAAGATCATTCAATGCCATCTTCAGGGTCTCCTGCATAGGCGCACGAAGGACATGCTGAGCTGACTGTAGTAGTGTCCTTAAACTTCTGTAAAAAGGGATCGTGACGAGAACATAGCTCGGGCCACCGACCCCTCTGGTAGACTGGTTGATTGAACAGATCACTAGTCGAGGAGGAGCAACGGTGACCCAATAC
>DULO01000022.1 GCA_012840345.1 Candidatus Fermentithermobacillaceae bacterium | reverse complement strand
TCCTCATCACCATGGAAGTGCCTCAAAAGGAAGCGGAGCGCAACAAGGTGCCTCGGCGGCCCTCCCGAAAACGCGGACACTGCTTCGATTTGAGGCGTACTCGCGGGAGGGCCGCTCGTCCTCGCGCCTCATCACAACGTAGAGGCACCGTTTTGTGGCGTACATGGTGTTTGCCCCAAAAAGCGACCCATCACCCGGTGAAAAGTAAAGGAGAATCGAGACGCTTGTCCGAAACTAGCATGAAATCCATACGCTCGGACAGGGGTGGTAGAAGTGCTGACTGCCATAAAGAACGCCAGGCTCTTTGACGGAAGCGGACGCGAGCCTTACGGGCCCGTGCACGTGATCATCGAGGATGACAGGATACTTACGGTGGGCCCCGCGCAGGAAGTAGCGGTGCCTGAGAACGCCCAGGTTATCGACGCCGAAGGCAAATGGCTTATGCCCGGGATGATTGACGCCCACATCCATATTACGGGTTCAGGCGATCCCAACGTCCTCAAGGCCAAAAAGGAGCTTGTGCCTCACGCGGCCATCAGGGCGGGGCTTAACGCCAAGGCCACGTTGGAGGCGGGGTTTACCGCCATCCGGGACGCCGGCGCCGGGTTCCTCGTTGACGTGGCATTGAAGCAGGCCGTAAACGAGGGATTGATACCCGGGCCGCGCATGCGGGTAGCTTGTCACGGGCTTTCCATCACCGGAGGTCACGGCGACACTCGGAACGGCTGGCCGCCAGAAGTCGAGTTCAAGGGACGCTGTGTCGTCGACAGCCCGGACGAGGCTAGAAAGGCAGCCCGGGAACAGCTCAGAGATGGAGCCGACCACATCAAACTCCACGCAACCGGAGGAGTGATGTCAGAAGGGGACGTTCCCACCGCACGCGGCCTAACGCTCGAGGAAATGCGGGCAGCCATCGAAGAAGCTCACAACGTGGGCAAGAAGACTATGGCCCACGCTCAGGGGGCCACGGGGATTAAGAACGCTGTGCTGGCCGGAATCTCATCCATCGAACACGGTTTCTACCTCACGGATGAGATAATCGAGCTCATGCTCAAAAAAGACGTGTTCCTGGTGCCGACTTTGGCCGCGGTTCACCACATCGTGGAACATGGACTTGAAGGAGGCATACCGGAGTACGGCGTGCGCAAAGCCAAAGAGGCCCAGGCCGCTCACTTGGCCAGTTTCAAGAAGGCCTACGAGGCCGGGGTAAAGATAGCCATGGGGACGGACTCCGCCACACCTTTCAACTACCACGGTAAGAATGCGATCGAACTGGAACTCATGGTCAAAGCGGGAATGAAGCCCATCGACGCCCTGGTCGCGTGCACCAAGATGGGTGCCGAGCTTCTGGACTGGGGCGACTGCCTCGGACAGGTAAAGCCGGGGTTCTGGGCGGACCTCATACTGGTGGACGGCGACCCTCTCGCGGACATCAAGGTGCTACAAGACCTGTCCCGAATTAAGATGGTCATGAAGGCAGGGAAGGTAGTGGTCACAAGATAGCTCCAGATGAGATACCTGTAGGTGAGTGGGACAGGTCAAGGTAAGTGAGATACCTACAGGTGTAGAAAAGACCAGACCCGCGACAGCGGCTAATGTCCCAGTGTCGCGGGTCACTTTGTTGCCCCGGCCCCCGATTGGGGGCCGGCCCTTTCTGATTAGGAGTTAGAGATTAACTAGGAGCTAGTTAGAGACTAGCTCTTTAGGGACTTGCCCTTTAGGGGCTAGCTCTGCCCGCACGCGGCCTTGAACTCAGTCCATACCTCTGTGTGGACTTCCTCGGCATCAGCGCTTACGCTCCGGATCATCTCCATGTCGCCTGTGAAGTCTTCCGGCAACGTCAGGAAGTCTTTGTACTCGTCAGCGATCAAGTCGTCCGCCGCCTTATTGGTGCAGTAGTATCCGAGCCACTCGAAGCATTGAGCGGAAATCTCAGGACGCAGTATGAAGTCTATGAACTTATGAGCCGCGTCCGGGTTCGGCGCGTTGGACGGGATGAAATTGGCCATGATCCCGAATCCGATGCCCTCGGTGGGGAAGACCACTCTAAGGTCAGGATTGGCAAGTTTGGCCATGGTGACCTGGGATGTGTACATGACCGCTACGTCGATCTCCCCGGAGAGGAGGTCGTCCTGAAGGTTGTCGTCCTTGATAATCCTGATGTTGGGGGCCAGTTCCAAGAGCTTCTGACCCGCGCGCCTGATGGTATCCAGGTCTTCCGTGTTGTAGCTTTCGCCGAGTACCTTGAGGGCCATGCCGTTTATGACCCGGTGGTTCGCGATGATCCCTAAGGTGTCGGCAAGGGACGGATCCCAAAGGTCAGCGTAGCCCTTGATGTCGATGTCGACCGCGTCGTCGTTGTAGACGATAGTCTGCACGCCGGCTCCGTAAGGAACGGTGTACTCATCTTTCGGGTCGTAGAACTGACCCTGATAGATTGGGTTTATGTTGCCGAAGTTACTGATCTTGGACTTGTCGAGCTTCTGAGCAAGACCCCGGGATATGACCGTTTCTATGATGTAGTCGTCGGCTATGACCAGGTCATAGTCTCTACCTTTAGCGGCCTCGAGTTTTGCCAGCATGGTCTCGTTGAAGTCGAAGTTGCTGTAGTTGATGACGATCCCGGTTTCTTTAGTGAAAGCCTCCAGGACCTCTTGGGGAAACATGCCCTCCCATGTGAACAAGTTCAACTGTGGTTGAGCTTCCTTCTTCGCGCATCCCGCCAGAAGACTCGCGAACAAGAACAGAACCAAGACAGCTATAGCGGTCTTTTTCATGTTCAGGTATTCCTCCTTTTCACGCTTAAAGTAGTTTTTCTACCAAACCAGGTCGACAACATTATTATCAGAAGAGTCGCCGCGAACATCAAAGTGGAAAGCGCGTTGACCTTGGGGGTGACCCCGGTCTTAAGCTGGGTGTAGATCCTGATAGGCAGAGTGTTGGTGTTCACGCCTGTCACAAAAACGCTTATAACCACATCATCCAGGCTCATGGCGAAAGACAACAAAACGCCTGAAGCGATGGCTGGCAAGATGAGGGGAAGAGTAATGTCCCAGAAGACGTTCCACTCATTCGCGCCAAGGTCCTTCGCGGCCTCCGCGTAGCTCTTGTCGATCCCTACCAGCCTGGCTTTCACCAGCATGTAGATATAGGGGATGCAAAACGAGGTGTGAGCCACCGTCAACGTGATCATGCCGAAAGGCAGCCTAATCAGGGAGAAGTACACCAGGAAGACCATCCCCAGGATTATCTCAGGGATCATTATAGGCAGTGTGGAGATATACTCGACCACGCTCTTGCCTCTCAGTTTCACTCGAGGCATGCCCACAGCGGCCAAGGTGCCGATGACGGCAGCCGACAGGCTGCTCACTGTCGCCAAGACAAGGCTGTTTATAAGCGCTTCAAGCATGTCCTTGTCTCTGAACAGATCCCGGTACCACCGGAGGGAGAAGCCGCTCCACACCGAGTTTATCCTGCTCTCGTTGAATGAGTAGATGATGACGAGCAAGATGGGGACGTACATCAAAGCGAGAATAATGCCCAGATAGATGCCGGGGAACCTGGCTTTCTTCCTCATACGAGACCCTCCAGGTCCTTGACCCCGGAAATCTTCCGGTACAAGGCAATCATAATGCTGGTGAGAGTCAACAGCACGACAGACAGAGCGGCCGCGAAAGGCCAATTGCGAGCCTTCATGAGTTGCTCTTGTATAAGGTTGCCTACCAAGACAACTTTGTTGCCTCCCAGGATATCGGCAATAAAGAAGAGTCCCATGGACGGAATGAAGGTGAGGACTATCCCTGACAAAAGCCCGGGCAGGGTCAGCTTGAAAGACACTGTCCAGAAGGCCTGGAAGGGGGTGGCCCCCAGGTCCCTGGCGGCTTCAACAAGCTGCCAGTCCAGTTTTTCCGCGCTTGAATACACCGCGAAGATCATGAACGGCACTAGAGCGTAGACCATGCCGACAACAACGGCCGCATACGTATACAGCACCTTGAGCGGGGCGTTGGTGATGTTCAAGGCCATGAGCAGCCCGTCTAGCACGCCGTTGGCGCGAAATATGATGATCCAGCCGTATAGCCTGACGAGAGAACTGGTCCAGAACGGGATCATTAAGAGCACCATGATCCGGCGTTTCCAGGCAGCGTTTTGCCTTGCCATGAAGTACCCGAATGGGTAGCCGAAAAGGGCGACAAGCAGTGTGGTGAGGCACGCCAGCTTTAGAGACTCCAGGAACGTCTTTAGATACACGGGCTTCAGGATGTTGGCGTAGTTCTCGAAGGTGAACTCGAGGGTGACTCCCCAAACCTCGGCCCGTCTAAGGAAGCTCAGCACAAGCATGTATACGAGGGGGCCTATAACGAAAAGGAAAGTAAAGACGTATAGCGGCAGGACCGACAGGACCATAGCGTCGCGTCGCTTGGTTGGCTTCCTCGCCCCTTCTTCGCGCGAGGTCGGCTCGCCAGGTCTCGGCTCGCCGGTTTTGGCAAGCGCTTCAGGTTTCAAGGCGTTTCCTCCAGGTCTACGAGGACCGCTCGTTCGGGTTGCCAGGTCACTCTGACTTTGTCTCCCGGAACCAGCGGTGAGTCTATCCCGTGACGGCTGGCTACCAGTTCGCTGCCGTCAGCCAAGGACACGGTGATCTGAAGGACCCCTCCCGCGAAGTTCTTTTCTTTAACTACCGCCTGAAGCCCCACTTGGGAATCGCCCGGGTTTCCTCCCGCTGCGTCAAGCCCGCTGTAAGGCAACTCTGGGGAAGCGTACGGCGTAAGGTCCACCATTTCGCTGCGCACCGCGACTCTCACCGCCTCACCGGGAGATAGTCGAGCGCCGCGAGCGGCTACGAGACAAACGGCGCCTTGGCTTCGAAAGGCTATCCTTTGGCCGTCGCTTTCCAGGACCGTTCCCTCGACGATGTTGGCCGAGCCCACAAATCGAGCTACGTAGCTTGTCTTGGGACGGTCGTACACGTCCGACGGAGTGCCTATCTGCTCGAACTTCCCATTTCGCATTACGGCTATCCTGTCCGACATATTGAGAGCTTCCTCTTGGTCGTGGGTGATGTAGACAAAGGTGACTCCAAGCCGCGCCCTAAGCCGCTTCAACTCAACTTGCATCTGGCGCCGCAACTGCAAGTCCAAGGCACCGAGGGGCTCGTCGAGAAGCAGCACCGCCGGTTGGTTGACGATGGCCCTGGCGATAGCCACCCGCTGCTTTTGACCGCCGGACAGTTCGTCGGGCATCCGCTTCTCGTATCCGCTCAACTGGACAAGTTCGAGCGCCTGGGACACTGTCTTTTTGATGGTTTCCTTGTCGACGCGCTTAAGCCTCAAACTGTACCCGATGTTCGCTTCCACTGTCATGTGCGGGAAAAGGGCGTAGTTCTGAAAAACGGTGTTCACGTTTCGCCGGTTTGGCTCTTCGTTCGTCACGTCTTTCCCCGCGATAAAGACCCGGCCGCTGTCGGGTCTCTCAAGTCCCGCGATGATCCTTAGAGTCGTCGTCTTGCCGCATCCGGAAGGGCCCAAAAGGGTGATAAACTCGCCTTTTCGCACTGACAGGTCAATGCCGTCGAGCACCTTGACGTCGCCGAAGCTCTTATGGATCTGGCTCAGTTGAAGGATGACGGTATCATCCATTTTGGACCGCGCCTATCGCGGAGATTTTTGCGACAGGTTTCACGCGATTGTGGTTCTGGTTGCCGCGTTGGTTTCCCATCTTCTTCTTAGACCCGCTTTTCTCTAGTAATGTGAGAAAACCGCACCCCGGATTGCCACTAGAACTGTGGAGCGTACGCTTATGCGGTTCTCTACTGGGATCCGTACAAGGTTGCGGTCATCTCATTATAGCGCATCGGGTGCCGTATCTGGAATCAACTCCTTTGACGAAGCCTGTTGACAAGTCTGGGGATAACTGTCAGAAAGTGTGGATAAGATTACCAATGATGTCATAAGGTGATCCTTCATCGTGCGTCAAGGCATCCACTGCCAGCGGCGGCTTACTATGCTACACTTAACGCAGAAGACGGGGGCGCGAGGCGGTTTTCGGTTCCGTTCCCGCTTCCGCGAGGGCATGTGAAAGGCAGATGAGGCATGGTGAGAGGCATCTTCATCTCGTTTGAAGGATGCGACGGGTCGGGCAAGAGTACTCAGATCAAGCTTTTGGCGGAAAAACTCAAAGACGCCGGGGTTGATGTCCTTGTCACGAGAGAGCCGGGAGGGACCGAGTTCGGAGAACTGGTGCGCAAGGTCCTGCTTGACTCAAATGGGCCAGACCGAACCAGTCTCGCCGAGCTTTTCCTGTATTCCGCCGCCAGGGCCGAAATCGTGCAAAGGGTAATCATCCCTGCCCTTGAAAGCGGGCGAGTGGTGCTGACCGAACGGTTCGCGGACTCTACAACCGTATATCAGGGATATGCGGGAGGAATTCCCATCGAGGTCATAGAAACCATTAACAACGTCGCTACTTGCGGGCTGGTCCCGGATCTCACCTTCGTGCTCGACGTCAATGATCCTCGCGTATTCCACGACAGGCTGGCTCCCAAGGCAAAAGACAAGATCGAAATGCGCGACGACCGGTACCATTCCAGGGTTCGGGAGGGATATCGGCGGTTGGCACTTGGCAATCCGGAACGCGTCCGCTTAATAGACGCCACTTTGCCTCCCGAGCGTATTTTGGCCATCGTTGAAGATAATGTATGGAAGGTGTTAAGAGACAAGAAGGGGGGAAGGGCCCAATGAAACTTATCATAGCGGTTGTCCAAGACAAAGACGTTCCTCGCCTCATGCAAAGCCTGGTTCAGGCCAATTTCACCGCCACAAAACTGGCGTCTACCGGAGGGTTTTTGAGGGAAGGCAACTCGACGGTTCTTGTGGGTGTGGACGACGCTCAAGTTGATAAGGTGTTGGAAGTCATCAAAAAGACATGCAAGGCC
Source organism: Candidatus Fermentithermobacillaceae bacterium (assembly GCA_012840345.1). Lineage (GTDB taxonomy): Bacteria > Bacillota > Sulfobacillia > Fermentithermobacillales > Fermentithermobacillaceae > DULO01. The sequence continues at coordinate 53,280 of DULO01000022.1, read as the reverse complement.
CGTGAACAGTTGGTTACCCCTGTAACACCGGTGGGGCCCGGAGAGTCCTACGTCCCCTATCCGGTGGGAGTTGTGGTTGGAGGGGCCACCGTATTCGTTATGCCGGTTGACAAGTTTGTCAAGGTCTAGACACGGTGCGTTCTATGGGTGCCGGTTTGGATTTGAGGAATCAAGTGGCGTCCAAAATTGTGGCCAACGTCCTTAAGTCTGGCCGTATTGCCCACGCTTATCTCTTGAGGGGTCCGTCGGCGTCGATCAAGGAAGCTCTCGCCTTCGAGTTCGCCGCCGGACTGTTGTGTGACCATCCCGCGCCCGACGGCTCGGCGTGCGGGACATGCTATTCGTGCAAAGAGGTGGCCAAGAGAGCCCACCCGGACCTCTATGTGATTCAAAAGGAAGGCTCGGCGATCCGGATAAAGAGGTCCCATGAGGTACTAAGAGAGGCTCTCTCTCGTCCTTTTCACTCGAGAAGGAAGGTCTTTATCCTGCAAGATGCCGAGGAGATGACCGACGAGGCGTCCAATGCGCTGTTGAAACTCGTTGAGGAACCGCCTTCGTACGTAGTCTTCATTCTGACTACCGGAAACGCGTCAAAAATCCCGGAAACCATCATTTCCAGGTGTCAGGTCATCCCGTGTCGCCAGCTACCGGCACCCCATGAGGATCGGGAAGCCCTAATGGAGCGGGGTAAAGAAGCCGAAAGATTGCTGAGGGAGATACTGGAGTCTTCGCCGGTTGAAGAGGCCGTCAAGTACGCCAAGACCGAGCCCGCCGAGCGGCTGAACTTGGTGTCGCTCTTGGAGACCGCCGTATATCAACGCATAGGCCGCCGCGTGGAAAGCGGCTTTGATAGAGACTGGTCGGCTGATGAGGATACTAAAGGGGATTACCGGGCGTTGACGGCCCTGGTACGGGCGAAAGACCGGCTGTCGGGGAACGTGAACGCGTTCTTGACGTTTTCGATACTGTTCATGGAACTCAACCGGAGTTTCCGGTTGGTTGACATAAAGGGGAAAACCACATGACTGTTGTAGTAGGAGTCAGATTCAGGGATAGAGGAAAAATCTATTATTTTGACCCGGTGGACATCCAAGTTAACATAGGCGACCGAGTGTTGGTGGAGACCGTCAGGGGCATAGAGATGGGCAACATCGCCATGGCGGCCAAGGACGTTCCCGAGAGCAAGCTCGTCTTGCCTCTGAAGAAGGTCTTGCGTGTAGCGACTCCCGAAGATGAGGTTATTGATGCCGCGAACAAGAAGAAGGCGCAAGAGGCCATGGAAGTGGCCAAGACCAAGATCGCCGAGCATGGCCTCGAGATGCGTTTGGTTGACGCTGAATACACATTTGACGGTTCCAGGGTGATTCTGTATTTCACCGCGGACGGGCGAGTGGATTTTCGAGAACTTGTGAAAGACCTGGCTTCCGCCCTGCGTACCCGGGTGGAACTCAGGCAGATTGGAGTCCGTGACCAAGCCAAACTTACAGGGGGCATCGGTCCGTGCGGCCGGGCCCTGTGCTGCGCCAGCTTCCTAAACGACTTCTTGCCGGTCTCGATCAAGATGGCCAAAGACCAGAACTTGTCTTTGAACCCCACCAAGATTTCCGGCACGTGCGGTCGATTGCTGTGCTGCTTGCGATTTGAGTGCGAGCACTATGAAGTGGCCAAGACCGCGTTGCCCGGGATGGGTGCCATTGTCATTACCACCGAAGGAGAAGGCAAAGTCATTGGACAAAACCCCATGAAGGGTACGGTCACGGTCCAGCTGGAGGACGGAAAGACCCAGGAGTTCCCGGCCGAGGAAGTTGAGGAGAAGAAGGCGTGACGACAACGCGGAATTCCGCGGGCACTCTGTATGTCTGCGGTACGCCCATCGGCAACCTGAAAGATGTGACCTTGCGCCTGCTGGAGGTCTTGGGCGCGGTAGACGCTGTGGCCTGTGAAGACACACGGCGGACCCTCAAGCTGCTTACCCATTTTGAGATAAAGAAACCGGTCATATCCCTGCACCAGCACGTGGAGAGGGAAAGAGCCGCAAGGATACTCGACGTTTTGAGGCAGGGAAAGTCCGTGGCTTTTGTGTCGGACGCGGGGATGCCGGTCATTTCTGACCCCGGAGCCTACTTAGTTCAGGCCGCGCGCGATGACGGACACAGGGTGTTGTTGGTGCCGGGTCCGTCATCGGTGTCGGGCGCTCTGGCGTTGTCCGGTTTTCCCGCGGACCGCTTTATCTTCGGAGGGTTTCCTCCCCGCAAGCCCAAAGACAGGCAGCGGTTCTTTCGAGAATGGATAAAACCGGGGATAACTTCTGTATTCTTCGAATCCCCGTTTCGTGTAAAGAAAGCCCTATCTGACCTCGCCGCGGTTTACCCCGATGCCCTTGTGCGTCTTTGCCACGAGATGACCAAGATACACGAGAGCGTGGTGGCGGGGTCGGTAGGAGAAGTACTGGCTACACTGGAGAAACAGGCCTTGCAAGGCGAGTGGGTTATCGTTGTGAGAGTCGAAGAAGTGGACGAGATCGGTGAGAAAGAAGAAGGAGGCCAGGCCGATGCCCGCCTCCGGTGACTCCGCTTTAGTTACAGGCTGTCTTCCTGCGCTGTCTTACGGATCCTTACTTTCGAGAGAGCTCATCCAGGCAATTCCTGCACACGCGCTTGCCCTTGTACATCTCAACGTCCGCGGCGTTCCCGCAGAAGACGCATGCAGGCTCGTACTTCCTGAGGATGATGCTTTCACCGTCAACATATATCTCGAGGGAGTCCTTCTCACCGATATCCAAAGTTCGACGCAATTCGATAGGGATAACTACTCTGCCCAGTTCGTCCACTTTACGCACAACACCGGTTGATTTCATCAACTCCGAATCCCCTCCTGCCGGTTTCTCCACGGTTCGACACCAGTAACAACTAAATAGATACCAGTAGTACCAAAAACCGTCAAGAGAAATTCGCCAAGTTTTTGGAGAGTTAGGGATAACTTTCACGAAAAGGCTATCAGTGTTAGAATTGCGCAAGATACCCATAGGAGGTATTACAGATGGCGGACAGCAAGAGGTATTATATAACAACACCGATTTACTACGCATCAGGCGATCTCCACATCGGGCATTCTTACACCACTCTGGCCGCGGACGCCATATCCAGGTACAAGAGGCTTCGGGGCTATGATGTGTTCTTCCTGACAGGGACCGACGAACACGGCCTGAAGATCCAGAGAAAGGCCGAGTCTTTGGGCAAAGAACCTAAGGAGTTTGTCGACGAGATTGTCGCCAAGATCAAAGAGCTTTGGAGAACCTTGGAGATAACGTACGACGGGTTCATCCGCACCACCGACGAACAACACGTCCAAACGGTCCAGTGGGTGTTCCAGAAGCTGTTCGATAACCAGGACATCTACAAGAAGAACTATGAGAGCTGGTACTGCGTCGGCTGCGAGTCCTTCTTTACCGAGACTCAAGCCCGGGCTTTCCCTGACATGGTGTGTCCGGACCACGGGAAACCCCTCGAGAGAGTACAGGAGGAAAGCTACTTTTTCAGGCTCTCCAAGTACCAAGACCGTTTGCTCCAGTACATAGAATCCCATCCCGACTTCATACAGCCTGTGTCTCGAAGAAACGAAGTGGTTCAGTTTGTAAAGAGCGGGCTGGAGGACTTGTGCATTTCTCGTACGTCATTTGACTGGGGGATCAGGGTTCCGTTTGATCCATCCAGCGTGGTGTACGTTTGGATAGACGCCTTGACCAACTACATTTCGGCCATGGGATACCCTCACGACCGGGAGAGGTTCGAGAAGTGGTGGCCCGCCGACGTTCACCTCATAGGTAAGGAGATCCTGCGCTTCCACGCGGTGATCTGGCCAATACTCCTGATGGCGCTGGATCTTCCTCTTCCGAAACAAGTATTTGCCCACGGTTGGCTCAACTTGGGCGGCAAGAAGATGTCGAAAACCATGGGAAACGTGGTGGACCCGATCGAGCTTACCAGGAAATATGGACTGGACGCCGTCAGGTATTTTGTGTTGCGTGAAGTCCCCTTCGGAGCCGACGGCGATTACACAGAGGACGCCCTTGTCGCCAGAATTAACTCGGATTTGGCCAACGACTTGGGGAACCTCGCGTACAGGACCCTCACCATGGTCAAGAAGTTCAGCGGCGGGCTGGTTCCGGCTCCCGGCAGGGAGGAAGAAGCGGACCGGGCTTTCAGGGACAAATGCGTAACCCTCAAGGGCAGAGTGGAGAAGGAGTTGGACGCCCTCCACCTAAGCTCCGCGCTGGAAGAGATCATGGCCGTCGTAGGCGCTGCCAACAAGTATATTGACACGGCCAGCCCCTGGGATTTAGCCAAGACCAACGATTCCAGGCTGGGTACAGTATTGTACGGTCTTTGCGAGTGCCTGAGGATCGTGTCGCAGCTTCTGAGGCCCTTCATGGTTAGGACCCCCGGGCTCATTTGGAGTTCTCTTGGGATGCCCGAATCCATAGACAACGCCGACTGGGATTCCGCGGGCACCTGGGGCGTCTGTAAAGAAGGGCAAGTTACTCGTCGCGGGAAACCCCTGTTCCCCAGGATCGAGGACAAGGAGCAGGAAGCGGAGCCCGTCGACCGACCGGCAGGACAGTCCCCGGTCACCGGCAGCCAAGAGAAGGCAGAGGGTCTAGAGCCTTCAGCTGCTTCGACGCCACGACCCCGAGCATCTACAGACCAGCCCATCGGGACTATCAATATAGAAGAGTTCCGCAAGGTGGACCTGCGAGTGGCCACAGTGTTGACTTGCTCTCGCATCAAAGGAGCGGATAAACTGTACCGGCTGGAGATCGACCTTGGAACCGAACAGACTCAGATCGTGGCCGGGATAGCAGTCTTCTACTCCCCGGAGGAGTTGGTGGGCAAGCAAATCGTGGTCGTGAAAAACCTTGAACCCGCGGTCATACGAGGAGTCAAGTCTAACGGAATGCTCCTGGCCGCGAAGAGCGGGAACGAACTCACAGTCCTTACTGTCGACAGGAAGATACCGAATGGAACCAGGATTTCTTGAGGTTTTCGATACCCACGCTCACCTGTGCTCTCCCGAGTTTGACCTGGACCGTTCAGAGGTAGAAAGTAGGGCTCGAGAGAACGGTGTGGGGTTTATCGAAATAGGATATGACGAGGCCTCATCGGCCGAGGCCGTTCGCTTCGCGACGTCAACCCGGGGCATTTGTTCCGTCGGGATTCATCCCCATTACGCGGGAGGAGACCCGCCTCCAGAGCGGTGGGGCTTCATAGAAGCCCTGGCGGTCTCCAACCCGGGCGTGGTCAAGGCCCTGGGAGAGATGGGATTGGACTATTTCAGGAACTTAGTTCCTAGAGAAGCCCAGTTAGAGTGTTTCCGGGAAGGTCTTAAGCTGGCCAAGGAGTTGGGTCTGCCGGTTATCATCCACCAGCGGGACGCCGAAAACGATCTGCTTCGAGAGTTGCGCTCGGCAAGGCTTTCCCAACCGGTGGTGTTCCATTGCTTCTCCCAGGACGAAAACTACGCTGACGGATGCCTGGAGCTGGGCGGCTATTTCGGAATAGGCGGCGTTTTGACGTACCCGAAGAACGACGGGCTCAGACAGCTGGTCAAAAAACTGCCATTGGACCGGCTGCTCCTTGAAACAGATTGTCCGTACTTGCCTCCACAGGGCTTTCGAGGAAAACGAAATGAGCCCGCGTTCGTGCTTGAGACTTTGAAAGCGCTTTCAGCGGCCCTCGGAATTGGCGTGGGAGAAGTCGCGAGGATTACCAAGGAAAACGCGCTTAGGGTTTTTGGGTCCCTTACTTCGTAAAAAGCGACGCGGAAGACGAGACCCTGAGAATGAGGATGAAAGCGGAAGGTTTTGAGCATCCTTAGGAGAAAGTAGTCCCATTTCCATGAATTGGGAAGGCTCCTTTAGCCTTCCTTAACAGGGAAAAGGGTCTCGCTCATAGAATGAGTCACTTTAGGAGGGATACCTTTTGCGCCTAAGAGAGGCGGAAGTAGGGCAAGGCCGGGGTTATAGGGCCGTGCCTTTTATCATCACTAGCGTCGTCCTTTGCGCCGCGTTGGCGTTTGCTTGCTGGTACGTATCCAAATCCCAAGAGTGCGCGGTCACGGTGGTCGCTTGGGACCGCGAGGTCGCGCTTCACACCACCGCGTCTACGGTAGCCGAAGTGCTGGAAGAAGCCAATATTCAACTTGCGGAGGGCGATGTCTGCGACAAGCCTTTGGATACTCCAGTGGTAGAGGGATTGAGGGTGGAAGTTTACCGGGCAGAACCCCGCTTTGTTTACTACGACGGCAATGTGACCACCGTCTTTACAACTGAAAAATCGGTGTCCGCCGTGCTTGCCCTGGCGAACATCACGCCCGGGCCCGATGACGTGGTGCTTCCCGACGTCGACGCCCTGTTATCTGACGGCGAACCCGTCCGGGTTGTCAGGGTCACCTATGAGGATGTGTGGGAAGACAGGGTAGTAGCGTTCAAGACCGAGACAAGGCCCGATGACTCTATCGAAGCCGGTTTGACCAGAGTCTATCGTGAGGGAGTCACCGGTATCGAACGCGTGCGGTATTTGGTGCGGTACGAGGACGGCAAGGAAGTAAGCCGCAAAGAAGTTGCCAAAGGGACGGTAAGAGAGCCCGTAAGCAAGATAATCCTTACCGGTACTCTGACGCAGATGTCCCGTGGCGGAGAAAATATCCGCTTTACCAGAGCCATTGAGGTGAAAGCCACAGCCTATTGCCCTTGCGTCAAGTGCTGCGGGGCCTACGCCAACGGCACGACCCATATTGGTTTGCCCGCCAAGCAGGGGGTCATAGCGGTTGACCCGAGACTGATTCCCTTGGGTACTAGGGTCTACGTGGACGGTTACGGGTACGCGGTCGCCGCCGACACAGGCGGAGCGATAAAAGGAAACCGCATAGACGTGTGTTTCGACACCCATGATGAGGCTCTAAGGTGGGGCATCAAGCAAGTGAAGGTGTATGTGCTTGAGTGAACCTCCTGAAAGGAAGGCCTTTGGGCAGATCCTGAGCGAAGCCAAGGTCTTCCCCAAGAAGCGATTAGGCCAGCACTTTATGACAGACCCCAGACTCTTGGGGTCTATCGCTTCTGTCATCGTGCCGGACAATTCTTGGGTGGCGGTGGAAGTGGGAGCGGGCATAGGTACCTTGACCAGGGAACTCTGCCAGAGAGCCCGCTGGGTGTACGCGCTGGAAGTGGACAGGGATCTGGAAGAAGCCGTCGCCCAGTCCTGCGCGGGCCTTACGAACCTCACCTGGGTGTGGGGAGATGCCCTCGAATACGATCTGAGTGGAAACGCTGCCCGAAAGATGCATCCCGATGCCCCTCTGGTTTTGTGCGGCAACCTGCCTTATTACATTACCTCCGAACTTCTATACTCCGCCTTGGTGAAGCGTCCCCAATGGTCCCGGATGGGGTTCGTGGTGCAGGAAGAAGTGGGAGAGCGCATGGCCGCCCCGCCCGGGGGCGATTTTGGAAGGCTGTCCTTGTGGTGCCAGTACCGGGGCACGCCCAGGATAGAACGAAGGATTCCCAGGGGGGCCTTCTTGCCCAGACCCGACGTCGGCTCTTGTCTAGTTGTCCTGGAGATGCGCTCGTCCTGGGAACTCTCGGAAGAGCAGGAGTCCTTGATGGATGTAGTATCCAGAGCCGCCTTCTCCAAGAGACGGAAAACCCTGCTAAATGGCCTCCAGCCCCTTTATCAGGACAAAGCGGCCCTGGCATCGGCGATCTCAGCTTGCGGGATCGACCCGGACCGGAGGCCGGAGGAACTGGGGGTTTGGGGCTTCCTTAGACTCGCCAAGGGCCTACCCCTTCCTAACTCTCTCGTTTCTACCGGAGGCTCCGCGGAATAATTCGCTAACCGAAGTATCCTTCACTCCAGGATGACCTCACTCCCTGCATAAGGCCCATTCCTGCTAGCCCTGCATTTGCCTCAATTAAGGAAAAGTGATACAATTGAGCTGTCAATTGAATCATGGACCGGGCGAAGGAGGGAGCTGCATATGTACTTCGTTAGCCCAACCAAAGGACCGATGTCCTTCAACGCCATGTTCGAAGACATTTGCAGCTTCATGGCGGATGACCCAACGGCCGAGTACAAGTTGATTGTGGGCAGCGACTCCCAGGCGCGTGACCAGGTTTGCTTCGTCACCGCGGTAGTAATACACCGTCTCGGAAAAGGCGGCCGCTACTATTACACCCGAGAGCACGTCACAAAAATGCCCAGTCTGAAGCAGCGTATCTTCTACGAGGCGCACTTGAGCCTTGATGTCGCGTCTCGATTAGCGGCGGAGATATCCAAGAACGGCCACTCAGACCTTAATGTCGAGATACATCTGGATGTGGGTAGGAACGGCCAGACAAAGTCCATGATCCGGGAACTGGTCCAGGAGATCGTCGGAAGCGGGTTTATGGCCCGGATCAAGCCGGATGCGTACGGCGCATCTCAGGTAGCGGATAAACATTCAAAATAATAATGAGCGAGGGATAGCCAATGGCGGAAAAGGCGGCACTGGAGGCTATCCGTACTAAGCTGGATAGCCATCTGGGAGAACGTGTCAGGGTTCGCGCCAGTGAAGGACGGAGGAAGGTATTCGAACGGGAAGGTGTCCTCGAGAAGACTTATCCCAGCATTTTCATAGTGCGTTTCGACGATGACGATAGCCGCGCCATGTCATGGAGTTACATTGATGTGCTCACAGACGCTGTGGAGATCCACTTTGACACCACAGCCGATGCCGATTCTGACAACTGATCGCCCTGTGGCCCGCCCTGCTCCGGCCCTAATGGGTCTGAGCCGCGGCAGGCAAGCCAGGCAGACGCGGTTTCGCGATAAAACCGAACAACGGCAGATGAGAAGGTCCGCGGGAGACAAGAGCTCTCGCGGACCTTCTGGTTTGTACCTGCTCTCAGGGCTAATCCTCCGGTAACCACTCCGATCCCCTCAACATAAGGTGTTTACAGATTCCTTATGCGCGGAAGGGAGGAGGAACCTGTGGACGCTGTAGTCAAGGCTCTGAGAGTGTCAGCTCCCAGACTGCTGGAACTGCCTAACGTGATCGGCGTTGGCAAAGGAACCAAATGCGTGGGCGGTCAGTGCACTGGGAAGCCAAGCATAACCGTGCTTGTCACGAAGAAAGTACCGAAAGCGAAACTCCACTCGTGCGATATAGTCCCCAAGAGCATAGATATGGCGGATACCGACGTTATAGAGGTAGGCGAAGTAGTCGCCTTAGCGCGGATGGAGAGGTACCGTCCGGCGGTGCCGGGTTCTAGCATCGGACATTACAAGATCACAGCGGGTACTTTCGGAGCGGTAGTGTACGACGTGAAGACCGGCGAGCCCCTCATCTTGTCCAATAATCACGTTTTGGCGAACTCCTCGAACGGACGGGACGGCAGGTGCGCCATCGGCGATCCGATTCTGCAACCGGGGAGATACGACAACGGCACTGACAAAGACGTGATTGCGAGACTCCATCGTTTCGTTCCTATATCCATGGAAGTGACGGCACCCGATTGTCCGGTAGCCGCCAGTTTTGAACGCACCCTCAACAAAGTCATCCGGCGTTTTCGGCGGAACTATAGCCTCAAGGTCTATGCGACCAGGAACGTCAACAACCTGGTGGACGCGGCGGTGGCTAAACCGGTTTCGCCGGACATCATCTCAGACGCCATAATCGACCTGGGCGTGCCCCAAGGAATTGGGGAGGTCAACGTAGGGGACAGAGTCGCAAAAAGCGGGCGAACTACCGGGACCAATTGGGGAGAAGTCAGAGTTGTGCAGGCTACGATAAGGATCAGCATGGGGGATGCCGGAGACGCTGTGTTCACGGACCAATGCGTCACCACGCATATGGCTCAGCCGGGAGACAGCGGCTCTGTCGTGTTGAATGAGAAGAAACAGGTGGTGGGCCTGCTGTCGGCAGGGTCCGATACGGTTTCCATATTCGGGCGCATTCAAAACGTCTGCAGCGCTCTGGGCGTGACTTTCACAAGACCGAGATGACCGGAGGGGCCGGTCGGCCAAAAGCGTTAAGCGCTCATTTGCCCGACCGGCGGTCTCGTCCGGTCCCTTTTGGAGGGATTTCCGGGGAATCCGCAGAAACTAGACACATGCCGCAGTCCTTTGCCAGAGTCACGTGTAAAGCGTACGGAAAGGTAAACCTGGGACTTTCCGTTTTGGGGCGGAGGCAAGACGGGTACCATGAAGTGTCTACCGTCATGACCGCCGTAAACCTGTTTGACCTGCTTACCGTAGAATTAGCTCCTTTCAAGGAAGGACGAGTTCTTTCAGTATGTTGTCCCGCGTTACCGGATCTCCCAGAGGAACAAAACCTGGTCTTTAGGGCCGCCCGTGAGTACTTGTCTCGAAACCCTGTTCGAACTGGAGTCCGGGTGCGCGTAGACAAAGGCATACCTCCCGGCGGAGGCATGGGGGGAGGCAGTTCTGACGCGGCGGCGACACTCTTGGCCGTCGGGAACGCCTTGCGAACCGCCGGAGCGTTGCCTCCGGGAGAAGAGGCTTGCGATCTTCGGGATATGGCAATGCGTCTTGGGGCTGACGTCCCCTTTTTCCTGGGGCCAAACAGCGTGCCTCCCCAATATACGGCTGCCCTGTGCACGGGTATTGGTGATATAGTGACTCCTATGGAAGCCAATCCGTTTTGGCTGGTCATACTGTTGTTGAAAGAAGGCGTGAGCACCCCGTGGGCTTTTTCCGTGTGGGATCTGGACAACCCTGAGGGGGGGCGCGCGTTTTCGTCCGAAAGGGATGACAGGCCTTTGGCCGTAGCCGGGGAACTCAGAAACGGCACGGCGGAAAGCCTGGCTCAAGTGCTTTACAATGATCTGGAAGAACCCATCATCGCCCGTAGGAAGGATATAGCGGGCGCCAAAGAAGCGCTCCTTAGAGCGGGCGCTCTTTCCGCCGTCATGACTGGCAGCGGGTCCACGGTATACGGCATTTGCGGTTCCCAAGAGCACGCTTTGGACGTCAGGGAAAGAATCCGGGGCTTCAAGATGGGTTACCTTCACGACGTACTGGTGGTACGGACAGGGGTGATTTGACCGTGGAACTAGAAGCGATTGTGCTGGCCGGGCGAGCCAATGACGGAAAACTGGCGGGAGAGAGCGAGGAACCGTTAGAGGCGAACATAGATATCGCGGGGCGGCCTATGGTCTCCTACATTCTCGATGTTCTTGAGAGGATGGACCAGATAACCAAAATTCACCTGATTGGTCCCAGGGAGGGCCTGTCCCGATACGAGACGGGCAAGGTCAAGATACTCCCCCCGGGAGGAGACCTGTTCGACAATGTCAAGAGGGGACTGGACGCCGTTTCTTCAGAATACGCTCTGGTTTGCGCCTCAGATGTACCCCTGATAACGTCCGAAATCATGGAGAGATTCCTTTCCCGTTGCGTTGAGTCGGGAGCCGATTTCTGTTACCCGGTTTGCGAGAAATCCCAATGCGACAAGGCCTTTCCCGGCGTGAAACGAACGTACCTTACCATTCGTGAAGGCACCTTTACCGGCGGCAACCTGTTCTTCGTGCGAAAGGCCGCCGTTTCCCAAGCCTGGCCAATGGTTGAGAAGATGATAAGCTACCGGAAATCGCCCCTTAAGATGGCGGCGCAGCTGGGGCCGTGGCTTCTTCTGAAAGTGGCGCTGAAAAGAGCTTCAGTAAGCGAACTGGAGCGGAGGGTTGAGAGGCTTATACACCTGAAACCTAAGGCTTTGTTGGGCGCCGACCCCGAGATAGGAGTGGACGTGGACAAACCTTCCGATCTCGAGCTTTGTCGCCGCATCCTGGGTAAGTGATATAATGCCTGGGGTGATATGAAATGCAGAGAGCGACCGGAACCGCCGTGATCGTACTGGCCGCCGGTGAAGGCACACGTATGAAGTCGAGCCTCCACAAAGTTCTGTTCCCCATATGCGGGCGCCCCATGGTGGACTATGTCCTTGACGCCGCCGGAAGTCTTGGCCCTGAACGGATAGTTGTTGTTGTCGGACATAAAGGTGAGGAAGTCAAAGACACCATACTCCGCGCTTGGCCCGGCGCTCAGGATACGGTGAGATTTGCTTGGCAGCATCAACGATTGGGCACGGCCCACGCGGTGATGTCCGCGAGAGAGTCGTTGCCCGAAGGCGACCCAGACGTCCTGATCATGTACGGCGACACGCCGCTTGTCACCGGAGACCTCCTACTGCGTTTCGTCCAAAGCCATGAGAGAAGCGGCGCTCCAATCTCGGTCATGACCGCCACACCCCAGGATCCCGGACCCTATGGGAGAATAGTGCGAAACGACGAAGGTCATGTCGTGAGAATTGTTGAGGCCAGAGACCTTAGGCCCGAGGAGCGGCACCTCTCTGAAGTTAACGCCGGCATCTATTATTGCCGGGCTTCTTTGTTGTATAGCCTGCTCGAACGCGTAGACAACAACAACGCCAAAGGCGAGTACTACCTAACCGACATAATCAGATTGGCATCAGAGGCTGGCTTGCCGGTGAACGGTTTCTACTGCGATGATTTCTCGCTGGTGCAAGGGATAAACGACCGTTGGGAACTTGCCGCAGCGGAAAGCATTAAGCGGGAAAGTATTCTGAGAGACTTAGCCATCTCGGGGGTGACCGTGAGAGATCCTGAGTCGACCTATGTGGATTTCGGGGTGAAAGTGGGCCCAGGAACGGTGCTTGAGCCAAACACGTACCTTCGCGGGGAGACTTCCATAGCCGAGGATTGCGTAATCGGTCCCGGAACGGAACTCTTTGATACAAAGGTGGGCCGCGGCAGCAAAGTGTGGATGTCTGTCGTGGAGAACTCGGATGTCGGTGAGGAAGTCCAGATCGGGCCCTTTTCTCACATACGTCCCAACACAACCCTAGAGAAAAACGTGCTTGTGGGCAACTTCGCCGAGATAAAGAACTCTGTTATCGGGAGCGGCACCAAGGTTCATCACCATTCCTACTTAGGCGATTCCGATGTAGGTCAAGGTGTGAACATTGGCGCGGGCACGGTCACCGTCAACTACGACGGAATCCGCAAGTTCCGTACCATCATCCAAGACGGCGCTTTCATCGGATGTAACGCCAACCTAATAGCACCCGTCACCATAGGCAAGGGCGCCTATATCGCAGCCGGGTCTACCATTACCGACGACGTTCCTGAAAGGTCTTTGGCTATAGCCAGGGAGCGACAGGTGGTCAAAGAGGGATGGGTAGACAGAAGAAAACAGAACTAGGCCAGGGGAGGTAGCGTTCAGATGTCACCGTACGGTGATAAGAGACTGCAGATTTTCTGTGGAAACGCCAGTCGGCAGTTGGCTCAGGATGTTTGCGACCATATTGGCATACCGTTGGGGAAAAGCGAAGTCAGTACTTTCTCCGATGGCGAGGTCAAGGTCATCATCAACGAGAACGTCAGAGGTTCGGATACCTTCGTTATCCAGTCAACATGCGCGCCGACGAACAACAACCTGATGGAACTCCTGATCATGGTGGACGCTCTGAGGCGGGCTTCGGCTGACCGGATCACGGCGGTTGTTCCGTTCTACGGTTACGCGCGTCAAGACCGAAAGACCAGAGGACGTGAGCCGATTACGGCCAAGCTGGTGGCAAACCTGATGGTTACGGCCGGTGTTGACAGGGTGTTGACCATAGACCTTCACGCCAACCAGATTCAAGGGTTTTTCGACATCCCTGTGGACCATCTGACCGCTGTGCGCCTCCTGGCGCAATACCTCAAGGGAAAGGACGTTAAGGACCACGTCGTAGTAGCTCCCGACGCCGGGGCCATCCCCAGGGCAAGGGATATGGCCGAACTCCTAAACCTCCCCATGGCTTTCATTGACAAGAGAAGGCCCGAGCCCAACGTGGCCGAGGTTATGAACATTGTCGGCAAAGTGGGAGGACGCACGTGTATCCTTCTTGACGATATGATCGATACGGGCGGAAGCCTCCTGTCCGCGGTCAAAGCTTTGAGGAAGATGGGGGCCAAAGATGTAATGGCTTGCGCCACTCATCCCGTGTTTTCCGGCAGCGCCTTGGAAAACATCAGTCAAGCGAAGTTCCTCGAGCTAGTCGTCACAGATACGATTCCGGTTGATGACAGAGCGCGTCCTTTGGTAAAAGTATTATCTGTGGCGCATCTGCTTGGAGACGCAATTGTGAGGATTCACGAAGGACGCTCGATATCTGAGATGTTCAGGTAACTGAAAGGGTGATCTGTTTCATGGAAGCGGCCGTTAGAGCGACTCGCAGAGGGACAGGCAAGGCTGCCGCCAAGGCATGCCGCAGGGCCGGTCTTGTTCCGGCGGTTGTATACGGGAAGTCAATAGAACCCATGGCCATTTCGTTGGACCAAGAGGGAGTCAAGGAGCTTCTAAGGCACTCCCGAGCCCACGTCCACAACCTGGTAGTGGAAGAACCTCCGTTTGAGGGCAGTGTCATGGTACAGGACGTAAGATACGATCCCATGACGGGGAAGGTACTCCACATAGACCTTCACAAGATTTCCATGACCGATAAAGTCAAGACAGAAGTCGCCGTGGAAGTAAAGGGCGAGGAGTCCTTGGAGAAGCGCGGATTCCTGCTTCAGAGGCAGGCCAGGGAGGTCACCGTTGAGTGCCTTCCCAATGACATACCCGCGGTTTTCGAGATCGACGTGGCTAATCTCCAGCCGGGCGAATCCATAACTGCAGGCGACCTAGCCATCCCCAAGAGCGTGAGGCTGGTTACCTCCCCGGCTGAGGTGTTAGTGGTGGCTTTGGCGCCTAAGTCGGTCGAGCAAGAGGCCGAGGAAGCCGGTGAAGAGGCTTCGGCTGACGAGGGCAAGCCGGAATCTGATAGATAGGTTCTGTGAGGTTGCGGCAACCCTGCTCCTCACGGTTTTGCGCTACGTGAAGAGGATGGGCGCGGCGAGCGGATGAACTGCGTAATCGGACTTGGGAACCCAGGACGCAAGTATACATGTACCCGGCATAATGCCGGGTACATGGTATTGGCAGAGTTGGCCCGCAGGATGGGGGCCAAGTTTGCTGAGTCAGGTTTTTTCGACATTGCGGAGGGAGTCATCTCCGCCGGCGGCGATAATGTTCCTATGGTCCTCGTAAGGCCCGGTACTTACATGAACGCTTCCGGCTTGGCGGTTGCCGAGGCCGTATCCAGATACCGCTTCACCGTTTCCGAACTATTGATTATCCACGATGACATGGATTTGCCGTTCGGGAAGATCCGCCTAAAGCGCGGCGGCAGTTCCGGGGGGCACAGGGGCATCGAGTCGATCATTTCCCACCTCGGCACAGGCGAGTTCATGCGCCTCAAGGTCGGTATCGGACGGCCACCGGAAGGCGACGACGTCATCGACCATGTGCTTCAACCTTTTTCTCCTCAAGAGTTGACTTACCTTGCGGACATCATTGGCCTTGCGGCGGATGCCGCCATACAAGTATTCGCCAAGGGTATCGAAGCCGCCATGTCAGAATACAACGGCAGAGAGGTCATAGAAGACAGCGGAGGTAAGTAGTCTCAATGTCTCACCCCGGTTTATTGGACATCCTCTCCCGGAGCCCCGGGCTTCGTCGGACCATAGATGATATTTCGGTGGGAAAAACACCCGTGCTCTTCACCGGAGCGCAAGGCTACGCCAAAATCGCCACCGTCGCGTCTGTGGTTCACCGCCTAAACCGTCCCGGGGTGTTGGTGATGTCCAACCCCGATGAGGCTGTAACCGCGAAGAGAGACCTATCGGACCTCCTGGGACCCGACAAAGTAGTGTTGTTCCCGGCGCGTGAGGTCATGCCCTTTGAGACTCACGGAAATCAGGAGTCTCTTTGGATGCGAATAAGCGCTCTGGCCAGGCTGGCCTTCCCTCAGAACGAGAATCTGCTGGTTGTAATGCCGGCTACCGCGTTGGTCAGGAAGCTCATGCCCAAGGAGCGTTTCGTCGGAGGCTGCAGGACCATCCGGTTGGGGACGCCGCTTTCTCCGGACGAGTTGATTAGGGAACTGGTCGGCCTCGGTTATGAACGGGAGTTTTCGGTCGAGGCCAAAGGCCAGGTGGCTCTTAGAGGCGGTATCCTGGACGTCTTCCCACCTTCCTCAGAAGTTCCCTACCGGCTGGAGTTCGCCTTCGACGAGGTGGAATCCATCCGCGCTTTCGATCCTGAGACTCAAGTCTCGGCCGAGCCGGTGGAAGAGATCTTTTTAACTCCCGCTCTCGACCATATCCAGCACCGGGTTTTGGGGCAGGATCAAGGGGACGAAGCCGACGACAGCGGCACGATTCTGGACTACATCGGGAAAGACGGTCTTCTGATAGTAGACAGCTTTGAACGCTGCAGGGACGCGGTAGTAGAGTTTGAGAAGATTGGAGCTGAAATCGCTTCGGCCCGCATGGTGGCGGGAACCATGGGAAGGGAAGAAGCGGCAGTATACTTCCCCTCGGGACACGTAACCGGCATTTTGCGCAAGAGCCATCTCTTGCTGAGCCTGATACCGCGAATGGATATCGCCGTTGGGCTTGGCGACATGGTCGAGTCGGACACAACGACTCAAGTGGGTTTTAGCGGCCGTTGGGCGGATCTGGCGACAGAACTCAAAGACCTCTTGTCCCAAAGAAAGCGCGTAGTAGTCCTCGCGGGGAACAAAGACCGCCAAGGTCTCTTGGCCAAATGGTTGGAGCGCCAAGAGATATGGGCTCTCGCTTTGGATTCTATTGTGGAGCATCCCCAAGAAGGCATGGTTACGCTCTCCTTGGGCAGCGGCGAAAACGGCTTTAACTGCGAATCGCTGAACCTCGCCGTTTTTACGGAAACAGAGATCTATGGACGGACCGTGGTTCGCCAGAAGCGAGTCAAGAAGTCCCGGCCCACCTTGGACTGGCGGGAGCTTTCACCTGGGGACTACGTGGTCCACGCGACACACGGCGTCGGTCAGTTCATGGGATTAAAGACCATGACGGTGAACGGAGTAACCCGCGACTACCTCCACCTCCGGTACGCCGGCACAGACGCCCTCTACGTTCCCATAGACCAGGTAGATATGGTCGAACGGTATGTTGGCCCTGAAGGCAGGCCTCCGACCCTTCAAAAGCTTGGCACAGGAGACTGGCAACGGATTAAAGCGCGGGTCAAAAGCTCCGTCGAGGACTTGGCTCGCAAACTTTTGGTCCTCGAGGCAAAGCGCAAGTCCAGACGGGGGTTCGCGTTTTCGCCTGACACCCCTTGGCAGCGCCAGTTTGAGGACGCTTTTGAGTATGAGGACACCGAAGACCAAGCCCGCGCCACTATGGAGATCAAGGCTGACATGGAGTCTACGGTGCCCATGGATAGGCTCCTTTGCGGCGACGTTGGGTACGGGAAAACAGAGGTAGCCATGAGGTGTGCCTTTAAGGCAGTCATGGACGGAAAACAGGTCGTCGTCCTGGTCCCCACAACCATACTTGCTGAGCAGCACTATGCCACTTTTACGCGCCGGTTTTCAGACTACCCGGTCACGATCCAGTGCTTAAGCCGTTTCCGTTCCCCGGCGGAGCAGAAGAGGATAATCAGAGACCTCGAGGCCGGGGCGGTAGATATCATCATCGGTACTCACCGTCTCTTGAGCAAGGACGTGAAGTTCAAGGACGTAGGACTCCTTATCATTGACGAAGAGCACCGGTTTGGCGTGGCGCAGAAAGAGCGTATCAAAGAGATCAGCGAGACGTGCGATGTCCTAACCATGACCGCGACTCCCATCCCGCGCACTTTGAACATGGCTTTGTCGGGGCTCAGGGACATCAGCGTCATAGAGACTCCGCCTGAAGGAAGGTTTCCGGTTGAGACTTACGTGGTCGCCGCCAACCCGTCCCTCATAGCTCAGGCCATCAGGAGGGAGATTCGCCGTGGCGGGCAGGTGTTTTACGTTTACAACAGAGTGTATTCCATCGCCAGGGTCTACCAGCGCCTGCAGGCGTTGGTCCCCGAAGCCCGCATCACCGTGGCCCACGGCAAGATGAGAGAGCACGAGCTTTCCCGTACTATGCAGGACTTTTTGCAGGGCAGGTATGACGTGCTGATATCCACGACGATCATCGAATCCGGACTGGACCTTCCCAACGTCAATACGCTTATCGTTGAGGACGCTGACAGGCTCGGGCTGGCCCAGCTTTACCAGCTTCGTGGGCGAGTGGGACGTTCCAACCGCATCGCGTACGCCTACTTTACCTACAGGCATGACAAGAACATGACCTACGTGGCGGAGGAGAGGCTAAACGCCCTCAGGGATTTCACCACGATGGGGTCAGGTTTCAAGCTGGCTATGCGGGACATGGAGATACGGGGAGCCGGAAACCTGCTTGGCGGAGAGCAGCACGGCTTTATGACGCTGGTAGGTTATGAGATGTACGTCAGCTTGCTGGAGAAAGCCGTGAGGTCGCTCAAGGGCCAGAAGGAAGAAAAGGTGGAACGCATCCTTGCCACGGTTGACCTTCCGAGCGATGCTTACCTGCCCGAGTCTTATGTGGAAAGCCCCAAGGAGCGCTATGCCCTTTACAAGAGGATAGCGGGGGCTTCCGATGCCGAGATGCTAGTTGAGACCGAAGAATTGTTGCGGGATAGGTACGGGCCCCTTCCGCAGCCTGTCCGGAACCTGCTTAAAGTTGCCCACTTGCGCCTCTTGTCAGGCCAGCTTGGAATCACTCAAGTCACTCTGGTTCGCGAAGACCTGACCTTCGGCAGGGCTCACCTAAGTTTTAAAGTTGAAGTGCCTCACTTGTTCCCCGGAGAGCGCTTGCCCTCGCTTCAGAAAGACTTCCCAGGTTTGGAGGTCGACCGCCGCCTGAATCTCCTAAAGCTCGCCCTTACCAAGCAAGACGGAGATGCCCTGGACACCGCCTTGTCCCTTGTTAAACGCCTAACCGGCGGTGAATAACGATTCCAAAACGCCTATATACTAGCAAAAGAAACGGGGCTTTAGGAGTCAAAAGGGGGTGGTGGACACGTGAAAGCAACAGGCATTGTCCGGCGCATCGATGATCTCGGGCGCGTCGTAATCCCCAAGGAGATCAGGCGAACTCTGAGGATCCGGGAGGGAGACCCCCTTGAGATCTTCGTGGACCGTGACGGTGAAGTTATCCTCAAGAAATACTCACCCATTGGTGAGTTAGGGGACTTCGCTAAAGAGTACGCCGACTCACTAGCAGAAGCAACTGGGCACATCGCCATGATCGCTGATAGGGACGGAATCATCGCGGTATCCGGGGCTCCTAAGAAAGAGTTCCTGAACAAGCGGATATCTTCGGCCGTGGAGCGGATCATGGAGGATAGGAAGCCGGTCCTCATCACCCGCCCGGGGGAAGACCGCTATTGCAAAGAGTGCATTACCGACGATGAGACCGGATGCAAGTTCACATCGGAAGTAATCGCTCCTATCATAGCCGAAGGAGACCCGATAGGCGCCGTAATCATATGTACCAGAGAACCCGGGCAGGTAGTGGGCGAACTGGAACTCAAACTCGCTGAAACGGCAGCCGGATTCCTTGCCAAGCAGATGGAAGAATAGTACCTTTAACATGCGGTATCTCAGTGATGAGGCATGATTTGGAAAGGGAAGGTGGCTTATTCAAGCCACCTTCATTCATGGTTTTCTTAACACCAGCGAGGAATCCGGGGAAGGGTCCTAAATGACGAAGAGAGACGACTCCACATTCTTGAAAGGCGCTTTCGTCCTGACGGGCGCCGGGATCCTGGTAAAGCTAATCGGAGCTCTGAACAGAATTCCCCTCTACTCGATACTCGGAGACGAAGGGATGGGCCTCTATCAGATGGCTTATCCCATCTATACCATCCTTCTCACCGTTTCCTCCTCGGGTTTGAACGTAGCCATATCCAAGGTGGTCGCTGAGAGATGGGCTCTCGGGAAGAGGGTTCAAGCGGCCGATGCCTTCAGAGTGGCTTTGGCCCTAATGGCGGTCCTCGGTCTGGCCTCTACTCTAATCCTGTATTTCTCCGCCGGCTGGATAGCGGACAACATGGCCCACGACCCGCGGGCGGCCATCTCGATCAGGGCGTTATCGCCCGCGCTGTTCACAGTGGCGGTCCTATCGGCTTTTCGAGGGTGGTTCCAGGGTATCGAGAAGATGGAAGTCCCCGCGCTGACCCAAGTCGTAGAACAAGTGGGCAGGCTGGTGACCATGCTTTTCTTGGCCAACATGCTCCTGCCCAGGGGGCTGGAAGTGGCGGCGGCCGGGGCGACTCTGGGGGCGTCTGTCGGCGCTTTTGTCGCCGCGATGTGGGCGCTTGCCGCTTACTTCCGCGGACCTAGACCTTGGCTTAACGAGAGAAGAAGGGTTGAAGCTTCCGATTTCTGGTCCGACACAACCAAGAGGATCATCACCATCGCGGCCCCCATATCCTTGGCCTCCGCTATCTTCGGGATAACTGAGATTGTTGATTTGGCCATCGTGCCGGGACGGCTGCAGTCCATTGGGCTTGAGACCCAGGAGGCGACCAGGCAGTTCGGGCGCCTGGCAGCGGGGGCGTTCCCGTTGCTCAACTTGCCCACTCTGTTTACCTCCGCTTTGCAAATGGCCCTGGTTCCCTCTATAAGCGCCGCTATGGCCCTAGGAGACAGGGACGCGGTGCGGAGGAGGGTCATGAAGGCATTGTCGCTCACGCTGGCTCTGGCGGTGCCGGCGGCTATTGGGCTTTATGTACTGGCGGAGCCTATTCCCACTTTGCTTTACTCTCAGCCGGAAGTAGCTCCGATTTTGCGCACCCTGACTCCCGCCGTGGTGTTCTTGGCGCTCCAGCAAGTTACAGCGGGAGTTCTCCACGGGCTCGGCAGGCTCAGGGCGCCGTTGGTAAACCTGGCGTGGGCCGTAGGGATTAAGGCCGTGGTCACATACGTGTTGGTAGGCACGCCCTCCCTCGGTATACTGGGAGCCGGGATAGCGACATCTGTCCACTTCGGCATCGCCGGACTCTTAAACCTCCGGGCCGTCATGCGAGATACGGGGCCGGTCCTGAACTGGCGAGACCTGCTGAAGCTGCCGCTCGCGGGAGGAGCGATGGCTGTGGCGGCGGTGCTCGCCTATTCGCGCCTGTCGGTACTTGTGTCCTGGAAGGTCGCGACGCTTGCGGCCGTCGGCGTGGGTGCCGTAGTATACGGGGTGTTCGCTCTCTTGCTCGGGATAGTCAGATCGGAAGACCTGGCGGCCTTCCCGCTCTTAGGCCGCTTCTTCGGAACGCCGGAGAAATAGCGCCGGCAAAGAAGACTTCCCGGTTTCTTCTTGATGGAGGTGCGGTTTTGTGAACGGAGATGACGCGGCCAGCGCTGCCTGGACTGAGTTCCTCTCGGTTGTGGCCAAGCTTCGGGGCGAAAACGGCTGCCCGTGGGACAAGGAGCAGACATATCGCTCCCTGACGAAGTTCGTGTTGGAAGAGTCTCACGAACTCGTAGCCGCGGCTTTGGAGGAGGACGCGGATAAACTCAAAGAGGAATTGGGAGACTTGCTCTTAGAAATCGGGCTTTATTGCCAGATAGCCTCCGAGAGAGGGGACTTCTCGGTTTCGGAAGTCCTGTCCGGGATCACAAAGAAGTTGATCAGGCGTCATCCGCACGTGTTCGGCGACGAGAAGCTGGATACGCCGGAAGCGGTCAGAGAGCGCTGGGATGAAATCAAGAGGGCTGAACCGGGGAGGTACAAGAAGGGTCACTCCTTAATGGACGAGGTCCAGAAGGGGCTTCCCGCCCTCATGCGGGCGCAACGGCAGCAAACGCTCGCGGCGGGAGTCGGGTTTGACTGGGACTCGGTGGAGCCTGTCTTTGACAAGGTCAAAGAGGAACTGGCCGAGGTCTTTGAAGCCAGGAAGAAAGGCTCGCCCGCGGAAATTGCCGGGGAGGTGGGCGATCTTCTATACGCGTGCGTGAATCTGGCACGGCACCTGAAGGTAGACGCTGAGTCGGCTCTATTGGGATGCGTCGAGAAATTCTCTCGACGATACCGGCAGGTAGAAGAGGAACTAAGCAAACGGAACTTGACGGCCGGAGACGTCGATCTGGAGTATCTTGACGCATTGTGGGAAAAAGCTAAAGAGCGCGAGAATCCTGATAAAGCCTAGAACTCAGGGTCTCTTAGCGGAGATTATAACTAACGAAGACGAGACAGGAGCAATGAAGGAGGCAGCAAGTTGAACAAGACGGAACTCATCGCCAAGGTCGCCGAACAGGCAGGTATGACTAAGAAGGACACGGAGAAGATCGTTAACACTCTTATTGATGTGGTACAGGACACCCTCGCGAAGGGCGAACCCGTGGCCATTCTTGGCTTCGGCACTTTCCTATCCCGCGAAAGACCGGCCAGGGACGGCAGAAATCCCAGAACCGGCGAAGCTATTCAGATCCCCGCGGCCAGGGTTCCCGTTTTCAGGCCGGGTCGTGGTCTGAAAGGTTCTGTAGGCGGCGACGTGGAGAAATAGATATCTTCTTGAGTGTCGAGGCGGTCCTTGCGGCCCTTTGGAGGCACTCGGCGTTACATATGGGAGAGGCGTGAGACAGGTGCGGCTAGACAAATTCCTGAAGGTGAGTCGCCTGGTCAAGAGGCGGACGTTGGCTCAAGAACTTTGCGATGGCGGTCACGTGAAGAGGAACGGCCGTACCGCCAAGTCATCGACCCCGGTGGAAGTCGGAGATGTCTTGGAGTTGACAATCGGCCCCCGGAGAATCGAGTGCAGGGTTACTAAAGTGATGGAGACCGCCGACAAGAAGACCGCCGGTGAGATGTACGAGATTATCTCTGGAGCGCCGGCCGGTTTGGAGGCAGAATCGTAGTCCGGCGCCATCCGCGTCAGTAGAACGACAGATGGGGCCCCCGGGTAATCCGGGAGCCCCTTTTAAGATGCTTGGTGAGGTGTTCTCGCTCATGCCGGATCGGGGGTAGATACCCGCTCCGGACCAGGATATCCTACAAGTTCACCGGTTCTTGTCATTTACGAACATGTATTGTACTTCTCCCGCCTTGACCAAACCCAGCTTGTCTCTGGCGATTCGCTCTATGTGCTCGTCGGTCTTCAAGAGTTCTATTTGCTGTTCCAGAGCGACGTTGAGGGCCTGGTACCTCTCTATTTCCGCTTTCAGGGCAGCCAGTTTCCTGCTAGCGGCGTTCACTTCCGCTTGTCGCAAGACGAACGAAACCGCTACCGCAAGGAAGAGGACAACAACCCCTAAAACAGGCACCACAGGCCTCCGTTTCTTAGGCTCTCTTACGTTCATTTAAGATCCTCCTCCTCGAGTTCGTCGGGCTCGTTATTGCCGTATAGGTTAAGCGGATCCCCGGAGATTACTATGACTACCTGATAGCCCTTGCTTTTCGCCCGGTTATACAAGGTCGCGACCGAACTCTGGCTGATGTTCAGCCGTGCGGCGATATCTTGCGCCGAATAGCCGGTTTCCTTTAGAACGACTACTTGCCGCTCACGGAAGCTCAGTCGTTCAGCGCCTCGGATTTCGATTTGCACAGGTTATCCTCCGGTTATCCACAGATTATGCACAAACTGTGGACAGATTTAGGACAGAATTAGTACAAGCCTATTCTACAAGGATCAGGGAATTCCTTCTATAGCGGAAAGCGATTTTCTGAGGATTTTCCAAAAGATCGTAGGCCGGGCGGCCCAAGGTCCTACGGGTAACCGGTGAAGTACGTAGGCAAGCGCCTTTGGAAGGCTGTCCTTAGGAGGGCAGTCCGGGGTTTGGCGGGTCACCGTGAGGAGGGGCGGCCGGCGGTTCACCGGCAGGCGGTCTGCCGGTAGGGGAGGCGTCAGCAGGCGGCTCGTCAGTAGGCCGTCCGGCTGTAGGCCGTTCGTCAGGAGGTGATTCATCACCAGGCGATTCGTCAGTAGGCGATTCGCCGGCAGGAGGCTCATCCTCGTCCGCGATAGGAGGAAACAGCCAGTTCTTGGCCTTGGAGCTCGCGTGAGAGATGAACCGGCGAGAAGGGACGATGACCTTCGTCTTGGTCCACCGGCCTCCCTTCTTAGCAAGGGTGAAGCTCCGGTAAGCCAAGGCGTAGACGAGTTCCCCAACTAAGCAGTTGCTGAACCAGAATCCAAGCAGCAGGGAAATGGGAACGTAGAGCCTCAGTTCGCCCCAGTTCACCAAGAATATGACGGCAGCCGCGGCGCCCAGTATAGCCAGAGAGAACAGGATGTCAAGGAAATGGAGGCTGAACCGCCGCGGGCGGAATACTCCACGAAAAGCGGTGTAGACCTGGAACAGTATGCTGACGGCGATCCCGGCCAGGAACAGGACCGCCAGCCTCCAGATCTGGACCTCGACAGGCGTGCGCATGCTACCGGAATAGGCGCTGGAGGAACCCTTTGTCTTTTTGCCGGAGTCTTGCCCTGTCCAGGTGCGAGTATTCCAAGGCCCCGACGTTCCCCTCGATAATCATCAGACCTTTATCCAGATCGAGACTGGTTATATGAAATTCCTCGCCGCTCAGCGTCAGCATTCCCAAGTCAGTTTCGACCACGACTTGCTGTTCGTCGA
The DNA here is from genome assembly GCA_012840345.1 of Candidatus Fermentithermobacillaceae bacterium. Lineage (GTDB taxonomy): Bacteria > Bacillota > Sulfobacillia > Fermentithermobacillales > Fermentithermobacillaceae > DULO01. The sequence goes on along the minus strand of DULO01000022.1, from coordinate 28,722 downwards.
AACTCTCCACGTGGATGACTCCCTGCAAGCGGACTTGTTCTCGCTGCACTATCTCTATTTTGTGTGTTCTTTCTTCGGCCCCGAACTCGTCCAAGTTCTCTCCTCCTCCAATCCAGGCACCGGCATGCCTCTGGACAAAGGTGTCCTGACGATAGATATGCGAAGTCTTCCGAGATATGCGCCGTTTTCTGGCATTACTGTATCCTTGACACTCAAAATCCGCATAACCTATAATGACTTTGCCCTAGCAAAGAAACAGATCCCAGGAGGAATGGCGGAGGTATGGCGCTCGAAGTCGGAGCGATCGTTGAAGGGGTTGTAACTGGAGTCACCAATTTCGGGGCGTTTGTGAGTCTTCCGGACGGAAAAACCGGATTAGTACACATCTCAGAAATCGCTGACGCATACGTTAAAGACATTAATGAGTACGTGAAAAAGACAGACAGAGTACAGGTCAAGATTCTGTCCGTGGACGCATCGGGTAAGATAGGGCTCAGCATCAAACAGGCGAACCCAAATTACCGGCCCAGAACCGCGGTTGACTTCAGGAGAAGCAGGGCAAACTTTGAAGACAAACTGCAGCGGTTTATGAAAGAGAGCGACGAGCGTCTGGCCGACTTGAAGAGGAACGTTGATTCGAAACGTGGCGGGCGAGGTTCTCGAAGGGACTTCTAGAAGCAAGAGGACGGACCGGAACACTCGGCTTTATTATTTATGGGCGTGTTCATTTGGTAGACGTCTCGGTTCTATATAGGCATGTAGATCAATCGGCAGAAAACCTCCAGCGGGCGATCCGCTGGGTTCGCTTTATTTAGGGTAGATTAATGAGATACAATAAGGCTGTGCCGGGGTGTTGGAATAGGTAGACAATGGGGACTTAAAATCCCTTGGGTCGTGAGGCCCGTGCGGGTTCGAGTCCCGCCCCCGGCACCAACTTATCCTACCTCACCCTATCCGAAATGCTACTTCACGTGGAACTTGGCGTTTTTGACTACCTGCCTTGAGTGCGGCGTGTTTGATTAACCCTTGTATGTAGAGGACTGCGATTTCCGCGCTTGCGGGGTTATTGCCTACCTGTCTGTTCATCTATCCATGCCAAGTATGCGGCGCTCCCCTTTTCCACATCTACAAATAAGATCTCTGGCGTCTCGTATGAATGGAGTTCTAGGAGTCTCTTTTCCAGTTCGGGATATAGTTCCTTTCGGGTCTTGAACAGCACTAGGACCTCATCTTCATGGCAGAGTTCGCCCTTCCACGAGTAATGGCTTCTTATGTTGATCTCTTGGACGCACGCGGCCAATTTACATCTGATGATCTCATCTATTACAGGCTTTGCCTGCTCCGCGCTTTCAAATGTCGTTAAGGCGATTCCGTACTTCCCCATAGTTGTACCTCCTGAGTGAACTGCGTTGCCATGCGTATTCTACCTCATGATCAGGCCGACCCTTTCCTTCTGCGGTCACCCGTACAACTCCGGGGTGTGTGACTACACCTACGTACGACGGGAACTGATATTAGGGCTTGGAGCCCTAATTGGCGGGAAGAATGGGGTTTAAAACCCTAAATTGGGGAGAGGATAGGGTTTTGGACCCTAAGTTGAGGGGAGGTTGGGGTCTAAAGCCCTAGATTTGGGCGAGATTGAGGTTCAAAACCCTAGGTCGGGAGACGATTAGGGTCTAAAGCCCCACATCGGAGGAGAATTCGGGTCTAGAGCCCTACGTTGAGGGACGATTGGGATCTAGAACCCCAGATCGAGGGAGAACTAAGGTTCAGAACCCTAGGTCGGGAGACGGTTGCGGTTTAAAGCCCCAGATCGGAGGAGAGTTCGGGCTCAGAGCCCTAGGTCGTGGGACGATTGGGGTTTATAACCCTATGTCCAGGGACGGTTCGGGCTTAGAACCCTACATCATATGGAGGATGAACCCGTCCGGCGCTCACCGTACTCCTGCCTGGTGAGTCTGTAGTGGTACTGGAACCGGCCTTTGTAGTTCTTCGGCAATGGTTCCTCCAAAACTCTCGGAAACCCGAGCTTTTCCCACATGCGTACGCTGTAGTCCTTCGTGTCCACTCCCCGGTCAAACCACTTACCGCATCTTGCCTCCGGGGCGTAGCTCACGGTTCTCTTGTAGGCACATTATACTTACAATTCACACCAACGTGGGCACCCCACCGAAGTCCGACCGGCCGCGTCAAGAAGGAGAACTCGCTATCGCCCAGAATTGCCTGCTTGACAAAATGGGCTTCGGCGAGCAAGCGGCACACCCAGGCTCTCGAAAGCCTGAGAAGCATGACAAAGCGCACCGAAAAGGAGAGATACGATGGACCTGGTTCTTATTAGGCATGGTCGTTCGGCTGGGGACGATGAGGGCGTTGTGGAAGGCGGCGGGTACGACGCTCCGTTGACAGAAGAAGGACGGCCAGGCTCGATTGTTGGCTGAAAGGCTAGCTCTCGAGGAATATCGCTTTGACGCCCAGTTCGCGAGTCCCCTCAAACGGGCGAGCGAAGTAGCGGAAATCATCGCCGGGAAACTGGGCGTGGAGGTGATTCTCGATCCCCGGCTTAGGGAACTGCACACGGGCAAGGTTGCGGGGCTGACTCCAGTCGAAGCTGCCCGGGTTCAACCGGAGCCGCCGGGCGGGTATAGGACCTACGAGCCGATTCCTGAAGGAGAATCAACCATCGATCACTATGCGCGCTCACTGAGCTCTTACTGCGAACTACTGGATAAGCACCTTGCCGATAGCGTATGCGTCGTGGCCCATGGAGGAACTTTGGGGCACCTACTGCGGATAATCTACGGGAACCCCGTCAATTCCCCCATTGTTGGCCGCGGCTACCTTTGCTTTATGAACGGCGATACAGCCAGGTAAAGGAGGGCGGGCGGCGTCCTTCGCGACCTGCCTGTTACCGGCGTATCTCCTTAACCGGTCTAGCCTCGATATACCCTCGCTCACCTATGGGTGCAAGCTGGAATCGCGGAGCATCCTCATCCGCCCACTGCCAGCCGTAGAGAGTAGGGTTGAACTCGTCAATCGCCTTCCAGACCGCGCTGATGGCTTCACCCATCTTTTCTTCCGGGTAGGGAGGTCCCTGAAATACCATCATGTGGCACGGCTCGAGATCGATAATCTCCATTCCGTCGGGGATGGGTCCGTCATAGTCGAGGGGCACCTCCACGCCCTGCACGTACTCAGATGTCCCCGGCCTGCGCAGCTTCTCAGGCAGCCAGGCGCCTATGGGCTCGTACAGCGCGCCCTTCAGGCTTTCCAGGACTCCCCAGACGTCGCAGCCCACTTCTCCGCAATACTCCATATAGTCTTCGGCCTTTATTCCTCGTTGAAGGATGAACTTGCGCGCCGGCCTCTGGATTACCTGGACGAAGACTGTCTGCAATTTCTCCACAGAATCGTCTCCTTTCTTATCGCCCTTGTCGCGCAGATAGGTGTGGTAGGCACTTCGCGGCTGGAACAGCCTGAGCGGCGGAGCGGTCTCTCGGTATCTTTTTGGCGATATCCCGAACTCGCTGGAAAACGCGCGTGTGAAACCCTCGTGTGACCCGAAGGCATACTCCAACGCTACATCCAGCACCCGCTTACGGGCGTCGCGCAGTTCCAGAGCTGCCCGGGACAGCCGGCGAGCGCGAACGTATTCAAGCGGGCTCAGGCCTGTGTACTTTTTGAACAACCTGCAGGCATGTTCGGGGACGTATCCCGCGACTTCGGCAAGCGTGTCCAGCGTGATCTCTTCTCGCAGGTGAGACTCGATGTATGTCTGCATCCGCTGGACCGCCTCAACCTGTTCTCGCAAAGCGCCTCCTCCTTCCGCGAGGATAGGATACCGCGATCGGACCGTTTCGTTCTTGACTGAAATTGAGCATTTTCCGAGAGAAGATAATATGGCAGAGGGAGATTCAGGATCTCAAAGCGAAAAACCTCTCGACTAACGGAAGGCTCTGGGATAGCCGCGAGGTTCATTTCCATACCGAGTACAGAACGAATGGAGGTTACGAGTTGAGCGAACAACTCCGATTCTCAAGTGCCGGCGAGTTTAGGCAGTGGCTTGCTGAGCACCACAATAGAAGCCAAGGCGTTTGGCTTGTATTCGGAAAGACGCCGGCCGTAAAGACTCTGAAGGCGGACGAGGCGCTGGAAGAGGCCCTGTGCTTCGGATGGATAGACGGCCAGATCAAGAGCATTGACGAGAACTGCTACATCAAGCGGTTCACCCCTAGACGAAAGGGCAGCGTGTGGTCTGAGAGGAACCGCAAACTCGCCGGCAAGCTCATCGAGGAGGGCCGTATGGCTGAACCGGGTTTTGACGCAATCGAAGAGGCCAAGAAGGCCGGGACATGGGACGCTCCCAAGCAGAGCCCTATATCTGACGAACAGATCGACATTCTGACCGAGGCCTTGAGGGGTTACGAGCCCGCGTTTACCAACTTTCAAAACATGTCTCCGTCGGTGAGGAGGACGTACACGGCGCACTATCTCGACGCGAAAACAGAGAGCACCAGAGCCAGGAGACTTCAGCAGATCGTGAGCCGCCTCAACGAGAACAAGAAGCCCATGTGAGGGCGCCGGCCTGCCGCCGGGTGACATCCGGTCGCTCTACCCGAGGCGAATCGGATACACGACCGTCCAGCACCCTTGCCTGGGCGTTCTGTTGCGCGTGTTGTTGAGTTCCTTATTGCTTCTGACGCGGGCAACCCTCCCAGCGCGTAAGGTCTCTTAGCATTTCGCGGAGCTCGTCGAGGAACTTATCAGCCTCGCGTCGGACATGGTCGAGCAAGAGGGGAGTCGGTAGCGCGCTCAGAAGTCTGCAGAGAACCGCTAGCTCGTAAGCGGTGGCCTTGAAATTCCGGAGTTCAGTAACTCTCTCTAGTAACGTCTCGGTAAACCGAATGACCGCGTTGAAGGTCTGCGGTCGGGACAGGGCCATTGACTCGAGGTCTCGGGCGGTTTCCAAGAGGTTTGAGAACTCAACGCGAGTCGCGTGAGCTTGGGCCAACAACTCTTTTTCTGAGGGGTCTAGTAATCCGATGATGAACTCGATGTGCTCCTTCATCTGCCGCAGCCAAAAAGATTGCTCCGCGAGGATGGCGACCAGTGGGTCCGAGGCCATCGCGATACCCCGGAGGAACTCGAGAAAATGAATCGCCTCTCGCGTGATATGGGCCAGGAGCAGCGGATAGAGATTCGCGCCCGGCAACTCGCACTGAACCATCAACCTGAGGAGGGAATGCTTAAAGGCTATCAGGGCCTCCACTGCCCTCACAAGCTCAGCCAGAAGGGCCTGGTCCACCACCGCGACGCATTCCACCTGGTCTTGAAGCCCTTGAAAGAGGTCGTAGAATCTCCCGGCTTCAGCTATAAGGTCGGGCCTGTTGCAAGGCAGGCCAAGTTGAATGAAGAGAGCATGCTCTTTCAGAATCCTCACCCAAAACCGGATTTCCGCTAAGATCCTCTTGCGGTCCGACACTTGGTCAAAGATGCCTGTTGCTTTCGCGTCGTCCATGGGTTTCAACCTCCAATGGATTGATAGGGGCATGTTGTTATCGTAAACAGGTTATGTAAAGTTACGGACGATGGTGCGCCTCTACAGGAGAAAACGCCGCTCCAGTCCACCCTGCAAGGGATTGCCCGCGACGCTAATCAAGCTACCTAAAGAGGAGTCCTATTGCGGTTGATGGAGGAGGATATACGCGCGATGTCCTAACATGTCCCAACGCGACTCGCCTACAACCGTCAGAAACACGTCTGAGTAAACCTCCGTTGTCAGGTCACGAGCGGATCCCTCGTAGATGACTGTCTCGTTTCCCGCGGTATCAACCGCGAAGACGCGGGACCCTTCCTGAGTGCGTAGGACGTAATACGAAGTGTCTCCGATGGTCCCGCACGGACATGCGACGTCGAGGCGGTTGGAAGGCTGCGACAGAGGGGTTATCTCGCCGTCCAAGTTGATCCGTACGCCGCGCCTATCTGCCGAGGGCTCCCAGTAGTCCGGGTAAAACCATATTTCCAAGGCAGTGTCGTTTTCCGTCCAGCTCATGGACGCGGATATGGCGTTGGGCTGGTCGGTTAGAGAAGCCAGTTGGTAGGGGTCTTCATGAGCGGCATCCTGCACCCAGACCTCTTTGAGCTCACAGTAGAAACCCTGCCAATTCCACGGAGACACGGGGTCGGACGAACCCTTTGACACGGACACCAGCGTATATGCCAGTTTATCCGCGTTGTCTGTCCAAGCCCATGCACCGATGGTCGCGCCCGGGTGCTCAAGTTCGCGGCGCAGCGTTCCATCGGGGGAGTAAAACTGGAGCTTCTGGAAACCGACCGCGAAACCTGAATCGCTGCCTACATGTTCCTTATCCGCGAGGCCGACGGTCAGCAGTTCGTCTGAGGTCCACGAGAGAAAGAACGGGATCACAACATCAGAGCCCTGAACGTTGGGGTCCATATAGTTGCCCGGAAAAGGGATGTCGGTCCTCACACCAGTCTTCATATCGTACACGACCAGGGAAAGCCCATCTTCCTCCCATGCGACATCAGCCGCGTACCAGCCCGAAGGCGAGAAGCGCAAGTTGAAAAGATCGTATCCGGGTGGGCGGATGTCTTCGGCAAGTTTAACGGTTTCTCCGGTAACCAGGTTCACTCGCCAAAGGCTATCTGGGTCTCTCACGATGACATCGTTTCTGTCTTTGGTCACGTGCTTGTTCGACACCCGCCACCGTCCGGACCTCAAGAACGCTACGCTTCGCGTTTCTCCTGTAGCGACGTCAGCCTCAGCGAACCAGAACCCGCAGTCTTCGGCGTCTGGACCTGGACCCGGCTGATACCCGCTTACGTAAAACCGCACCTTGTGTTGGTCGGGAGCCCAGCCTAGGAGGTGAAGGTAGGTGGGCGGGACCGGAGTTTCGGGCTCATAGAGGATGTACAGAGGCTTAAGCTCGGAACCGTCTCGCGAGACGACCCAGATCCCCGCGTGTCCTGTAGACTCACAGGCGATGAACGCCATGTACTTGCCGTCATCGCTCCAAACACCGTAGGGCCACGACAAATCGCAGAACGGACCGACCTTAGACACTTGTCCTTCCCGGGACACCTTCGGCAGCCACTCGGGCGGGGTATTCTCGTCGAAGTCTGGTTCCCCGCGCCTTTCCATGAAACTCAACGGTTTCGTGACCGACTTTCCCAATTCCAGCCTGTACGACTCTCTGAAACTCCACAACCCCGACTTGCCCTCGTTGTCTTTGACCTTCACTTTGTATGTTATATCTACTTTCGCGTATGGCTCCGCCGAATGGCTTCTCAGTTCCGCAAGGTGGAACTGGGGATCGGACGCCAAAGAAAACTCCATTTCATCGCTTTCCCAGAGTATGGACTCCCAGGACTCCATCCGCGTGTCAAAAGGATTGCTCGGATAGTTGCTCTCCCCGGTACCGTTGGTCTCGTTCTCCAAGCAAACGTCGGGGATTAACGCGGCGATCGTTTCCTGGTCACCCTCCCATGCCGCTCTGAACACCTCTTCTGATAATTGCGCGGCGCGCTCTATGAGTTCTTTGTCAGCGATGGCGAGGCGCGCGATGTACTGGACGTGGATCGGCTTGAGAGTGGCGAGCGTCTCTTCTGGAGTGTCCCACAGGACGTAAACTGACAAGCAATAGTCGTCTTTGTCCCAGCGTGGGATGTCCTGCGGGTTGAGGCCTTCAGCTTTCCGGTTCGCGCCCTCAAGGGGGACGGTCCAGCTCAACGTCATTTCGTTTCCCACAAGAGGTGTGTAATACAAGGCCGCGGAGTCCCAAGTGAAAGAGTACAAGGGCTCCCAAGCGTCAGGGTCCGTAAACACCGAGGAATCGAACAGCTCCAAAAAAACTGATTGAGGCTTTCTTGGGCATCCGCTAAGGGTGAATTGGAGAGTTTCGCCGGGAGCTGTCGCCGCTACGTAAGCCGGTTCCGGCGACGTCTCTTTCCGTTCGAGATGCTTAAGTCCTTCGGGAGACGCGGGCCAGGTGAACGCGTTTCGGAACGCCGGGATGGTGCCGGAGAGGCTTTCGATGTACAGAGAAGGAGGTTCTTGGCGCCAGGCCATAACGGGAAGCGTACAAGAGGCGAGGGTAGGCACCAAGAGGCAGAAGGCCAACAGTACCGCCAGTGTACGCCCAGCAAACGTCAACGATACCGCATGGGCGCGCCTAAACAGTGCTGCAGACGCGCGCTGTTCCAAGGTCACCCGCGGGTTGCCCGTTCTACGCATGCTGCGCGTCCCGCAATGTTGTTCGAGCATCCGCAGCACTCCTCACGATGTTGTCGGACCAAGCTGAGCCGGTCTGAGCGTCGCAGGCGCAAAATGCTCCGCTTTTGACCCTCTCTTTATACGACAAAGTGGGGCGTGTTCCCTTCCCGAGACTGATGAGCAGCGTACCACCCCGAGGGCAAGTTGACTGTTCGACGTGGAACAGATAAACCGAGACTGGAGTCCAACGACAGCTGAAGAGGCGAGACAGCCCAACATGGGAGTCCGGCATACCGCGTGGTGGCAGAGACTAAGGGGGTTTTTCCGATGGATAGACGGATGTATGGAAGGATGACGCTTGCTATCATCATTAGCGTGCTCTTCTTGCCGAACCTTTTCGCTGCCACTGTTTACGCCAACGCCGGTCCTCCGAAATCCGTGGAGGACGGCGACGCCGTGTTTTTCCTGCCGGTCAAGCACGAGTTCATCGAGATAGTGTCGGAAGACCTGGTATACGACATAAAGGTGACGGGCGAAGAAGAGGCTTACGCCGATATCACCGCTACTTACGAGATGCGCAACACTTCGCAGGAGGATGTTTCCACCCTGGTGGCTTTCGTAGCCAACAACCCCTCGACTAAGGCTCAAGTGCGTGTTGACGGGGAAAGTGTTCAAGTTCTGGGATCCAAGACGATGCCGTGGAACATATCAGGAAAGGAGGTCTATGTAGGCGACCTGTTGTCTAGGCACTGGGACAACGTGGGATCGTGGGTCGAGTACGGCGCTTGGGAACCCACCTTTGAGGAAATCCTGCGATTCGCGAGTACCGGTGAGAGAACGGGCGACACCAACGCTGGCTATGACCTTGAGATATCAATGTTTAAGTTGGACTTCGCGGCCGGGAGCACGCATACCCTTGAGGTAACCTACTCCGAAAAGGCTGCTGTCATCAAGGAGCGCAAGGGTTACTCGTACGTAAACCCGACCGCTGAGTTCTACTACTTCTTGGAGCCGGCCCGGTATTGGAAGGACTTCGCTGACCTGACTGTCACGGTTAACGTGCCGGCCCATATCCGCATTCAAACCTCCTTGGAGGGATTCCAACGCAAAGGCAACACTTACGTGGCGCACTTCAACGAACTGCCCCCTCAGAACCTCCGCATACTCGCCCCGTTGGACCCAACCACCATCGTTGACATCATGAAGTCTGTTCTGGCATGGGTATGCGCAGGCATGGCCGTCGTACTGCTCATCAGTAGGATACTGAGACGTCGGGGGCAGGCCTCGTAATCTCGCCAAGCGCTTGCTTTTCTCGAAACAGTTTTAGCTCGCTCTCCGTCGTCTAGGCCTATTCCGGCAATCGCTTGCCGCACGATGGGCAAAAGCGGAAGTCCTCACCTAGGTCGTCCCCGCAATACGGGCAAAAACGCGGACGACGGTTATCACGTGTGCCGTCATCATGAGCCTCGAACTCAACATCACCTTGGTGAGTTTCGAACACATGCCCTTCGATGATAGGGCCGAACCGTTCATTCAGCGGATCGGGTTCGGTTTCTGAGTCAGTGATATCCAGAACCGAGTACCGGTTTTTCTGTGTGGCCTGTCTGAAGTTGTATACCGCGTTAACGACTCCCATGATTATGAACAAGATGCCGAACAGGGGGAAAATGATCGAGACGCCGCCAAACGGCGAGTGTCTTGTTATCGAGAATGCCATGGCGGTCCAGAATATGCCGAAGATGACCGCGAAGGCAGAACCGATTCCACCCAAGAACGATGGTGCGCGTCCAGGCTTGATGCTTGTGATTCTTCGTCTGTTGCTCACGTCGATCCCTCCCCATCCAGAGCAATACTACGCTATTGCGGGCGCGATGTCTCAGCTTGCACGAATCCGAGGGAAATCCTGAGAAACTGAGGCCGCGCGGAGAGAGGCCATCAAAGATTGATGACTTACCCTTGGTTCTGGCACTATGGTGTTCTCCTAGCCGGCGAGTGCATCTCGTATACCGATAGGCTGTAGACATCGGTAAAGGTGCTCACTACCAGCGTCTTTTCATCATAGGCCACTATCACGCTGGTTAGGCCTTCCCAGTTCGCCACATTCCTAATCGCGGTAGGACCGGCCAGGTACATGCTGAGCTTGGGGCCGCTTCCAGTAATAAAAGCGACAAAGCTCTTGCCCTGCTCCTTAAACGCAGGGATGCTCGGGGTGTGGTGCCACGGGCCTTCAGCCACTATTACCGGTTTGTCCGGCTCTGACTGAATCCCCGTCTTACCTTTGGCGCGGTACCATATCAACCAAGCTTCTTCGTTGAGAGTCTCGTAGAACACACCCTTGGATTCCGGATCAAACCCGACTACATACGAACTTAGATATCCGGTTGAGGTGTTGGCGGCTTGTTGCCCCAGATCGGCTATCGTGGTTGCCCGCTCGGAGGGGTCCACCGACGATATCACAACGCTGTCGGGACTGGGCATCACGACTTCCCAGTTGCCGTCGATATCCGGAGCGGGGATTTTTCGCGCGGCAAGAAAAGCGAGAGATTTGGAGTCCGGAGCCCATTTGAAAAGACCCAGTATCTTGTCTTCTACCGAAATCTCTTTGACGGTACTGCCGCTGAGGTCGAGCACGCGGATGGCCGTTCCCCAAGCCATCGGCGCGTCATCCCCCGGGTAAATCTCGAAGTTTGACCAAGCGGCGCCTGTGGTTCCTGACCGTCGGTCTACAGTGTAAGTCGCGACCATCTTCCCATCAGGTGACCATTCGGGGTAGAGGTGTAACTCGTCATCGTTTCTGGCTAGGAGTGTTTCCTTTCCCGTCTTGAGATCAAGCAGGCAGAGCCCGCTCTCGCCTTGGCCGGACCCAATCCCATCCGATGCATAGACGCATTTTGTGCCGTCAGGAGAAACCTTCGGGGTGAAAAGGCCGCTGTAGTCAGGGACTTCCAACTTCCTTAAGGCTCTAGCCTCCCCGGTTCCCAGGTCAACCGTCCATATAGACCCCATAGCATCGAGAACGAGCCAGTTGGAGGACGGGAATATGCTCGCTTCTCTAAGTTGTCCTTCGGGGATTGGGACAAAGGAGATTTCCTCAACCGCACCGTCCGCTACATTTCCAGAGAGGACGGACACTCCCGTTTGGCCCTTATGAGGAGGTTGGTCATGGTATCCTTCCACAAGGAAAACGCACCTGCTATCTGACAGCCAACCGACGGGCAGCAATTGAGCGCGGTCCGCTTCGGTCTTAAACTCCACTGCTGCGGCAGTCATTGGTACCGGGGTCGGTACCTGACTGTTTCCGCTTTGGGCACCCTGGGCGTCTTGTCCTTCTTCAGCCTTCAATGGCACTGCCAGGATACTCTTTGACATGCCGTATTGGGAGACCAGGAGCCACTTCCCATCAGGGGAGATAGCTCTTGACGGGTCGCCGGCCCAAACCCAGTCCTCGCTTTGGTAAGTCCTGATCACATGGGGCTCGAGAACGTACTCCTCGCTCCAATCAGGTTCTTTCGGCTTGCAGGAGGTAAGGAGTGTAACGCAAAGCATGGCCATCATAAGAATGACGAGGCGAGATCTGCCTCTGTATAAGCTGCGCATGTTCAAAGCCCCTTTCTTGGGCAATTCCGGAGTCTCAAAGATGCTACGGTTCCGGGCCGAAAGCGAGATTGTTACTACTGCAGTCGCTCGGTTGTAGTCTTCCTACCACTTACGGCGGGCAGTAGCATCATTCTAACCACTGTTGCCGCCGGGTCGTAGTTTTCGTACCACTGGCTCGGACCAGTTGTAAGAACTCAACCACTGCCGTCGCCCAGTTGTAGTTTTGGTACCACTCGCCCCGACGAGTTGTAAGAATTCAACTACTGCCGTCGCTCAGTCGTAGTTTTCATACTACTCCCCCCGACCAGAAGCAACAACCTGGATAAACCAGCCACTGCCGCGAACCGACGCTGTGTACGTGGGAGTCCAATTACGTCTGAAGCAGTGTTGCTACCGGAGCGGTGTCACCATGAATCTACCACACATCTCTGACTGGCAAAACGAAGCGGGAGTTCCGGACGCAGATTGTTCCCCAAGTCATCCGGTTAAGACCAGCGTGGCCCAGTATAGATACCCTTCCGTTTCTCGGCGTGGGGATGTACGTGTTTGGGCAGGCAGATACACTCGCGTAGCGGGCAGGTACCGCGCGCAAGAATGGGGAACCTATGCTTGTAGGTATGGATTACCAGTCCGCGGCGAAGGCTTGGCGGAATCCAAACGCTTCGGCAAAGACGCTTGAAGGCAGGTGAAGCCCGTGAACCAGCAGTTCCAGTTCAGCAAAGAAAAGCGTGACGAGATGATCGGGCAGATACGGAAGTGGTTTCTGGAGGAACGGGACGAGGACTTAGGGGACTTAGCAGCTGCGCTTGTCTTGGACTTCTTTACGGAAGAACTGGCGCCTTACTTCTACAACCAGGGCGTCTACGATTCGTACAAGTTCGTGTCCCGTATGGCGGACGACTTGTTGGGGCTTCAGAAGCCGTAATGCATGCGCACCGCAAGTTGTGTGTCAATCGTAAACCGTGTGTCAGCCCAGAACTATAGATGACTCGGGGGTCTTGGATCCAGCTTGGGTCAGTCGTTCTCTATCGCCCCAACTCCCTCATATGTGTCTCTTGGGGTGATGAGTTGTGATATACGGTTTCCGCAGGACAAGACAGCCGGAACCCGGGCAACCGGAACGAGAGCATCCAGAACGAGGAGAGCCAGAGCGAGAGCAGTCCCGGCGAGAGCACCCAGAGCGCCTTGAACAAGGACAGGAGGATCGTAGACAGCCGGAGTTCAGGCCAGCCGAAGCGAAGCGTACGGAGGAGAGCCGCTTGGGTTATGTCCGGCCGGTCGACGACAGACAACCTTCCCGTTTGCTTGAGGGACAAGGTAGTCCGTCAACGGGAGGGACCGGTGCCGACTCACGGCCAAAGGGCAGGATGGACGCAGACTCGCGATCAACGGGAGGGACCGGCGCCGGCCCACGACTAACAGGTAGGATGGGAGCGGACCCACGGCCACCGGCGAAGTCGCCGCGAACTCACGAGGCACAGGTGGGTCCGGCGTCCCCTGAACAGGCTGACCACCCACACCGCGAAAAAGCGCCGGCGAGGCAAGTCCTAGTCAGTGAGGATGAAGTATGGGTCCAATACAGAGCATCTGACGCCCGTGATTGGCCATCGAAATGCGCCGAATGTCGAGAAGCCGTGTCATTATGGAAAAACCCTATTACTCCCTGCGTGAACTGCTGGAAAGTAGAAGTGTGGGGCTCATCCGCTGCGCTTCCCAAAGAGATGGATTGGTATGACCTGGGGGAAGCTGCCGAAGCCGTAGTCTCACGCACCTCTTCAGTGATTAAGGTGTCCAAGGAACCAATCCCCGTTGTACGGAGCGGAATCCCCGAAGACGGATATCCCGACGCCGACCTCGACTATCTGCTAATAGGCTACGCGGAGACAATCTCAGAAAGAGACGCGCTTAAGGAGGCCCTGTGCTCCGCACTCGGGATCAACCCGGAGCAAGCCAACTTGATCCCGGTGCGGAGGGGCTGTTGGTTCTATGATGATGTGCTAGGACCGTGGACTAAATGGTATCCAATCGACCGGGATATGGGAGAAGCCTAGTCACGTCAATGACCCGCTACACGGTCGGCCTACGCTCGGGCCATGCCCGACGGGGTCATTGACGTACCTTTGGATCACTTCACACGTGTGTACTTCCCATCCCAGGTGTCGTAACCTTCCCGGTCTTTCCAAGGTCCCGCGTTTTGAAGCAGCCAATTAATGCCTTCGCCAACTTCTTCCCGGCCGCCCGAACGATGGGGATTATGCTGCAGTACGGCGTAAATGTCCTTGTTCTCGCTGTCCAGGTAAGCCATCATCTTGTCCACCGGGACGTTTCCGCGTGGCGAGACAGGCGTCCAGTAGTATTGCCTTCCGCCAGCCCAGACGTTGTGAAGATGGATTACCGAGCACCATGGAGCCAAGTGGCTGAAGAGAGGCTCCCACCGGCCACGGAGCTTTTGGCTGGCCAGATAGATGTCTCCGACGTCTAGGGCAAAGGAGATATCCCATTGGCGGAGTTCTTGTTTTCCGATCGACCAAAGAAGCATAAACACCGAAGGATCTCTGTTGGGCCCCAGCTTAGGTTCGCACACGATTGGAACCCCGGACCATTCTTCAAGGCGCTTTAGCCGGTGCACGGCGGAGCGGACGCCCTCGACTCCCAGGTTCCTTCCTCCTTTATCCCAGATATAGGGGAAGTGGACCAGCACATAGGCTATTTCGTGATCCCTGGCAAACTCTAGATTCCGGCGGAGTTCATCCCAAGCGGTGGTGGAGGAATCCCACAGCAATCCGTGACGGTCATCAGTTCGAAGCAGGGGAGTGTGTAGGCCAAGCTTGACTGAACACTTCTTGCACTTGGAGACGATGTAGTCCAGGTCCCTGGTGGACGCGAAATCTCCAACCTCCATTCCTTGTGTGTGCCACTGAAATAGTTCGGGAAGACGTTTGGATTCGGAACGGACCGTGCTGCCTGAAATCGACAAAATGAAAGCCAAGGGTAAACCTCCTGGATGCTGTCGTTGGCAACATCCCAAACGTTGCCTTCTGTGAACGGTAAGCCATGTGAGCAGGGGATGAAAGCCGAATGTGACGTCCGCCTTGCTTCAAGGCCTACTCGGTTTTGCACTCATCCTTGTAATCATATTCTAGCTTTGGTGGGTATTTCCCTTTCAGCAATAGACGGATTTCCGCAAAAATCGTCAAGAGATCACACATCTCACGAAGAGCTGTGGAGTCATAGGGGCCGTATTCCGAGTTCGCGGCGATTCTGGAGTCCAATACCTGTTGACGATAGCCTTTCCTTTGGTATAATCAAGGATGTCGTTAGGGCGGCGTAGCTCAGTTGGTCAGAGCATACGGTTCATACCCGTAGTGTCACTGGTTCGAATCCAGTCGCCGCTACCATAAAGTGGGCCATTAGCTCAATGGTAGAGCATCCGACTCTTAATCGGGGGGTTAAAGGTTCGAGTCCTTTATGGCCCACCAGCGTTACCCCCAAATTCTGTTCTCCCCCAACGTTTGTCCCAATTGGTTAGTTAGCTTTATCCCTTTGTTCATAGGTTGAAGACCACATGACTAAGAATCCTCCATAACGATACCCTGTGAGAAGATGACGCTGTCTTGGATGGGCGAATGGGGACATGCGAGGACCCCCACGGAGTCCCCGCATGGGTGACATGGAGGGGTGGAACCGCAGCTTCTGGGTTTTTAGAAGCAGAAGCACATGAACCCCAGGACTAGAAGGATCAGAATCAGGAACAGGATGAAAGCCCAATTGGAACCTCCGCCGAACCCGGACATTTGAGCGACCTCCTTTCGAGCGCACATTGCATCGCGGACCATATTATGTTAACGCCGTCAAAGGGGTGACAATCGCAACGAGTGGCGGTCGAGGAAATGAACAGAGTTCAGATAGTCGGGCGAACCCGAGTCAAGGATGTCGCTCAACACCGTTGAGGACGTGAGATGCCGAGCAGGCGAGCGTTATGAGGAGTCGGGGCGGCAGTAGGGGACCAGCGCGAAGAAAAACTGAGCCAGAAGAAAGCAAGAGGCGCGAGCTCTAGCAAAGTGAAAACATCAAGGCCCCAGACGAATCCGGGACCTTGGTGGCGTGTTTCTAGGGCCTTGTGGCGGCGGGAGAGTTTACGCCGGATACTCCGGCCTACTCACCCGACTTTGCGAGCAGGCCGCCCGAGAAAATGAAGGTAGCATGCCGGGTAGCTGCGGAACTCGGGCTTGACCTCATAAAAACGCAGTACATTCCTCCGATAGAGGCTTTCAGGACGGTAGTGGCCAACACATATGTGCCAATAGTGGCGCTCGGCGGACCGGCTGACCCTGATACGGCGAAGGTCCTCCGGGGCGTAAGGGAAGCGATGGATGCAGGGTGTCGCGGGGTGGCCATGGGAAGGAATGTGTGGAGCCATCCGAACGTTAGAGGCTTCGTAACTGCCATCCGAAAGATAGTGCACGAGGACGCTGACGTGGAGAGTGCCCTGGCAGTAATGTAACAGGTAGACGAGAAGTGGGATCCCATTGGGATCCCACTTCTCTCGGAGTTATAAACAAGGGCAAGCCAAACTCTCATGCCTCAGGGCGTACGCACTGAACTAAGCCATCGTCACTCATCTTGAGATTCCATGGGCTCTCCCTGCCCACCCAAGCGCGCCTTTCTCCGCATCCGCACGGCCTCTGTCAGCAAGTACTCAATTTGCCCGTTGATTGAACGGAACTCGTCTTCAGCCCAGGCAGCCAGCTCTCGCCACAAGGTCGGGGACAGACGCAGTAGTACCTGCTTTTTCTCCTTGTCGGGTTTCCTGTCCCTATCCGTCTTATCATCTCTCGGGCCGGTCATCTTGCTCATCACGCCGACCTAGTAAATGGATCCGCTATTGACCACAGGCTGAGGGTCCCTGTTCCCGCAGAGCACTACCAGAAGGTTGCTGACCATGGCAGCCTTTCTCTCTTCATCCAGTTGCACAACGTCGTTCTCGGCGAGTCTGGCGAGAGCCATTTCCACCATGCCTACCGCGCCGTCTACAATCTTCTTCCTCGCCGCGATGACGGCGGACGCTTGCTGCCTCTGGAGCATCGCGGCGGCGATCTCAGGCGCGTATGCGAGGTGCGTGATCCGGGCTTCCAATATCTCGATTCCCGCGATCTCTACTCTCGATTGAAGCTCAGTCTTGAGTTTCTCGGCAACTTCGCGGCTACTTCCGCGGAGGCTCATCTCTCCGTCTTCTTCCACATCGTAGGGATACAACCGCGCGATGTCCCTAAGCGCCGCGTCGCACTGAATGGAAAGGAAAGCCTTGTAGTTCTCTACGTTGAACACGGCTTTCGTGGCATTTACGACGCGCCAGACCACGACTACCTGAATCTCGACGGGATTACCCAACTCGTCATTGACCTTTTGCTTGTTGTTGTTTAGCGTCATGGCCTTAAGAGAGATGGTTTTCCTAACAGGGCTTGAGGGAGTAGCTTGCCGTTTGCCGGAAGGCACCGCCGGGTTCTCATCTTCAGTAGCGGTCGCCATGCCTACCCCGGCCGCGGGGTTCACGGCCACAGAAAACGGGTTTACGTAGTAGAAGCCTTCACCTTTGAGAGTGCCGATGTACTTCCCGAACAGAGTGAGCACGAGGGCCTCTTGCGGTTTTAGGACTTTCAATCCCATGAATGGGATCCAACAAACAAGAAAGTAAAGGATACCGACGACGAGCAAGATGCCTCCCAACACGGGGTTCTTGCCTCGTTCTAAGATCGATGCTCCTAGGACTATGACAGCGATATCCGCCAGGACAAGAAAGATGCTGAGTATCAGCATTGGCATTCCGTTGGGGGCCTTAAGCTCGATTTCCTCGGGGCACATTTCTCTCACTCAATATTCCCTCCCGTGCCATGATAGTGCAGTGCTATCAAAATGATATCGTATCCACGCCCTACCTACAAGATGGGCCGGAAAGAGGATCCGTCGTGCCTTTCTCGAACATTTGGTTTGCGGACGCCTTGGCTCACAGATGCCGTTCTACAGGCGCTGACGTTGCGGGCACCTGGGTTGAAGAGGCGTGACGTGGAGATATCTAGGCGAACGGACTTGCGCCGCGGCGGGGTTAGGCACGACCGCGTTTCGCTCACCGGCGCTGGGGAAGAATATGGTTATCTTGGGAGGTTGCTTCGATGACAACTATCGGACTCTTCGATTCGGGATTCGGCGGGTTGACCGTGGCGAGGGAAGTGCGCCGCCAAATGCCCTGCGCTAACATCGAATATTACGGGGACAACGGCCGGGCGCCTTACGGATCTCGAACCCGCGACGAGATAGTCCGGATGACTCGTCAGTGCGTGGACTTCCTGGCGTCCAAGGATCTGGACCTTCTCATCATAGCCTGCAACACGGCTACTGTCGCCGCTTTTGACCAATTGACCGGGAAGTACCCGTTTCCCGTTATTGGCGTCATCGAAGCGGGAGTCAACGCTGCCATCGCCACTACCAAAAACAATAAGGTAGGCGTCATCGCCACCCAGTTCACCATACAAAGTGAAGCCCACAAGAAAGCCATCCAGGAGGCTAATCCGGAAATCGATGTCATCGGCAAAGCCTGCCCGTCCTTTTGTCCTTTGATTGAGGCCGGCTTGGCGGACTCACCCGAGATGGACAGGGATGCCCGGGAGTACCTTTCGGTTTACAAGGATTCGGGGATCGATACCCTGGTGCTGGCTTGCACCCATTATCCTCTGATTGCGGACACCATACGGCGTCACATTCCTGATGGAGTAGCGGTGGTCGACCCCGCCGTGGAGACAGTGAAGCAGGCCATAGGGGTGCTGAAAGAGCGCGGTGTTGTTGTCCAGACCTGCGAACCGGCGGCGCCAGGTAGAGAGACAAGCTCGCGCAGAGAGGAGTTAGAGCGGGAGTCTGAACGGCGCGATGGCTCCTGCGAGTGCGCTCCAACCTATCACTTCTACACCAGCGGCGATCCCGTCCACTTCGAGAAACTCGGCTCGCGGTTCTTCGGGGCGCCCACGGGCAAGGTCCAACAGGTGAAATTCGAGTAGGACGTGTGCCTGTCCGGATAGGGTTGATCGGACCGCACGCTGCGAATGGATTGAACACGATCTAGTCCAATCTAAGTGTCACAATTCCTTACATCAGGGGTTGAGACGCGGTGTTTATGCGTATAAAATGCGGAGTAACTTCTCCGCCCGGGGCCACCGGCAAGAGCCGCTGGCCCTTCCTATTTGTGTGCCTACTCACTAATCGGACCCGACGTGTCCACCCACCAGGTTCTGATGACCGCGATGACGGGACGTGTTTCAAAGGGAAAACTTCCTCCAGTAGAGAAATTGCCCTTGTCTAAAGCTGAAAGGGGATGGGACGTGTTGTCTAAACAGGAACTCACTTTTGTCTCAACACGGATTTACGGCAAGGACCGTCCGTTCTCGGGCTACGTAACCGTGTCTGAAGGGCAGATCGTGTCTATGGGCTCAGGTCGTCCCGCAGACACGGGTACGCGCATCATAGATGTCGGTGACAACCGCGTAATCCCGGGCTTGATAGACATCCACTCCCACGGCTTCGCGGGCCTTGACATGGGTTCAGGCACAGCCGAAGAAGTGAAGAAGATCGCCAAAGCCCTTGCTGAAGCAGGTACAACCGCGTTCAACTCGACGTGCGCCACCGCACCGAAAGAGCTGTTCGACAGGTTCTTGGAGATAACAAAGGACCTGGTGGACGAACCCGTCTACGGTGCCCGCGTCATTGGAGCCCATCTTGAAGGGCCATTCCTCAATGCGGTGCGGAAGGGCGCAATGGTGGAAGAGTTCATCATCCCTCCGGATTTGAAGCTGACCGAGGAATGGATGGACAGAGCGGAAGGCACCATCAACCAGATGACTATCGCTCCCGAAATGCCCGGAGCGCTCGACGTGATCAGGTACCTGGCCTCTATGGGGGTCACCGTCTCAGCAGGTCACACCGACGCGACCTATGAGCAAATGCTTGAGGCATTCCGGGCGGGAGTCAACCTGGCCTGCCACACATTCAACGCGATGCGGCCCCTTAACCACCGTGAGCCCGGTGTCCCCGGCGCGGTGTTGACCGACATGGGAGTAACGTGCGAGCTGATAGGAGACTGCATGCACGTGCACCCGGCGGTGATGAGGATGATCATTGAGCTGAAAGGGCCGGACAGAGTCGCGGTCATCACCGACGCTTCCAGGTTCGCCGGCCTTGCCCCGGGCGTCTACGATGACGAAGGAAGACAAGTTACAATCGAGCCTTCCGGGCTGGCCAGGCTTCCGGACGGCACCATCTCGGGAAGCAGCGCTACCATGGTAAAGTGCTTGCGGAACCTGGTGGAGATCGTCGGGGTGTCATTCGAGGACGCCTTGCGCATGACTGCCCTAACGCCCGCGCGTGTGGCGGGAGTACAGGACTTCAAGGGCTCGCTGTCTGTCGGGAAGGACGCGGACATTGTGGTCCTAGACGACGACTACAACGTGGTTTGGTCGCTAGTGGAAGGAGAAGTGCAGAAGTCGCCTGAAAACTAGCGAAACAGGGAAGGAGCTCGGTGAGCGTCAAGAGGGTTTCTGGATCGCTCCGCGCTCCTGAGCCGCCGCGTCTAAAACGGGCTCAAAAGATGAGACAGAAAGACCGGTCCGTGCTTTTGGGACCGGTCTTTCTTGTTATCTAATCTGCCCGTTCCCGGTCACCACGTACTTATAGGTGTTTAACTCCCTTAGCCCCATTGGACCGCGGGCGTGCAGTTTCTGCGTTGATATCCCTATCTCCGCGCCGAAACCAAACTCGAACCCATCGGTAAAGCGGGTGCTGGCGTTTACGTAGACGCACGCGGCGTCGACCGACGACCTAAAACGCGCTGCCGCGGCTTCATCCGTGGTTACTATGGCTTCAGAGTGCATTGTTCCGTATTTGGAGATGTGATCCAGCGCCTCGTCGAGTCCTCCGACAACCTTCACGGCCAGGGTAAGGTCCAAATACTCAGTAGCCCAGTCATCTTCGGTTGCCGGCTGCACGTCCGGCACTATGGCTCTGGTCTCGGAGCATCCGCGGACTTCGACTCCGCGCTCTTTGAGCGACGAGACTAGACCTGGCAGGAAGTCACGGGCAACGGCCCGGTCAACCAAGAGGGTCTCCATGGCGTTGCACACTGCCGGATTGCTGCACTTGGCGTTTATCGCGATGTCTAGCGCCATGGAGAGGTCCGCCTTCTCATGGACGTAGACGTGGCAGTTTCCTGTGCCCGTCTCGATTACGGGTACGGTCGAGTCTTGAACGACCGTCTTAATGAGGTTTGCCCCGCCCCTTGGGATCAGCAAGTCAATGTAACCGCTAAGATGCAGCATTTCTTTCACAGCCGAGCGGTCAGGATCGACCAGATACTGCACACAATCTACCGGGGCTCCCGCCTTGGCAAGAGCGGCTCCCAAAGCTCCGACAATAGCTAAGTTGGATTCGATGCTCTCCGTACCGCCGCGAAGGATGACCGCGTTTCCGGACTTAAGGCACAACGCTGTGGCATCCGCCGTCACGTCAGGGCGGGACTCGTAGATTATCCCGATCACACCGAAAGGTACGCTAACCTTCTGAATCTTGAGGCCGTTGGGGCGCTCCCAGGATTCAAGGACTTTACCGACAGGATCAGGCAAAGCCGCAACCTTCCTGATGCCGTTGGCCATAGACTCCAATTTGGCTTGGGTCACGGTTAGACGCTTCAACATAGCGGACGGCAATCCGGCTAGAGTGGCTTTTTCCACATCGCGACCGTTGGCTTCCAGAACGTCGTTTGCTCTTTCCAGCAGAGATTCAGCCATAAGCTCCAGGACGCGGTTTTTCGCTTCCTGCCCCGCGCCCGCCAAATACTTGCTCGCGCTTCGGGCCCGGATCGCCATGTCTTTGACACTAAGTCGGTCCATGAAGGGGTCACCTCCAGAATTACTCGCGCTTGTCGCTGAAAACCGGGACTACCCTGTGTACGATTCCTTGCCGTTGGTCGGCTCTTTTCCGTTTGCGGGGAAAAACGTGCCGATCTCCTTGCCCGCCACCACAGACAGGAGGACATCCGGGGTGCTGCCGTTGGCAATCACTGTGGGGATGCCGTTTACCGTCGCCAGGTTGGCAGCCCACAGTTTTGTGACCATGCCGCCGGTCCCGCGCAGATCTGAAGTGGGCATCGCCATCGCCGAGACTTCCGGACTTATCTTTTCAACCGTCCTCAGCAATGTCGCGCCGGGGTCCAGCCTCGGGTCCGCGCTGAACAGTCCATCGGTATCCGTAAGCAGGATTAGCGCCCCGGCGGAAACCAAGACCGCGACTCTCGCCGAGAGAGTGTCATTGTCCCCAAGCTTGATCTCGTCGAAGGACACGGCATCGTTTTCGTTGATGATGGGAACGATCCCCCGCCTGCACAACTCTGACAGAGTGTTCTTACATATCTCTGAGCGTTTGGGGATGGTGAAATCATCCTTTGTCAAAAGCACCTGCGCGACCGTCATGCCGTGCTCCGCGAACAAGGACTCGTACGTCTGCATGAGGATGGCTTGACCTACTGCCGACAATACCTGCCGCTCGGTCACAGACTCCTTCCCTTGTGCCTGCATCTTGCCCCTTCCTGCGGCAACGGCCCCGGAAGACACCAAGATGACCTCTCTGCCCAGCGCCTTAAGAGCCGCTATTTGCCTTACCAGCTCCTTCAGCACAGTCGCGTTGAGCCGGCCGGAGGAATCCGCGACCGTAGACGACCCGACTTTGACTATCACTCTCTGTGCTTTGGTTAAGATGTGCCGCTCAGGCGTTTGGGCCATCTCCCTGGACCTTGCCGCCGCCCGCGCCATGGCTTCCTCAACCACTAGGTCCAGGCGCTTTCCTTGGAAGACCGAAAGGGCGGCGGCCGTGGTGCCGTGGGGAGAGGTTACCTTGCGGACCAGTTCCCGCAGGCTGAGCGTTGTGCTCTTCACGAGATGTCCCGCTCCCGCCAAGGTGTGACGGGCCAACTGTTCCGCCAACTCGGAGTCGAGGCCCATCTTGGCTCCGGCAGCCGCCATATCTTCGGCGAACCTGAAAAAGTAGGCGGGACCGCTGCCGGAAAGGGCGGTGACTACGTCCAGCTGGTCTTCGTTCACCCAGAACACCTTTCCGACCGCTCCTAAGATCCTTTCCGCGAGCAGTCTTTCCGCCGTTCCGACGGACGGTCCAGCGCAGAGAGCGGTGACCCCTTCCCCAACCTGAGAGGGGATGTTGGGCATCGACCTCACCACCGAAAAGCGCTCGCCCAGAGCGGTTTCGAAGTAGGATAGGGGCACTCCAGCCGCTACCGATATGAGCAGGCGGTGTCCTTTGGATAGCTCGGGAGCGTTTTCTTGTCCAGACGCCGCGATAGGAATCCGCGACAGGTCGTCAAGCACCTCCGGAACTTGGTCTGGCTTGACCGCCAGGACTAACGTCCCGCATTGTTCCACCAGCTCTTTCAAGCTGCCGGCGGCGCGAATGCCGTGCTCTCGCACCAGCCCTTCCAGGCGGTCGCGGTTGACCTTGTTTATGGCAACGATCTCTTCCGGGCGCACGATGCCCACCGAGATTACTCCTCTGATGAGGGACGAAGCCATGTTCCCGGCCCCGATGAATCCAATTCCGTTCTCGATCACGCTAATCCCTCCAAATCAAAAACCCTCCGTCCTCAAAGGACGAAGGGTCATCTTCGCGGTACCACCTTAGTTGGGCATAAGCCCCGCTCTGCCGGGTTCTGGAATTCTACTCAAAACCCCGTCTGTGTTAACGGGCAGACTTACCCGTCGCGGTTCATCACCGGAGGCTCACGGGCGGGTGTGAGAAGTCACTGCGTCCGGCCTCTCATCTAACGGCTGGCTTTCTGTGCGTCAGAGGTTCTTCTCTGTTCCCGGTCATAGCCTGTCGCTATTCAGTTGCCTTATATTTACGTCGCGTTCGTGCCGCGTTCGAACGGCCCATCCGAATACCGCGCGCTTGCGGCGAGGTTTCATGCATTATACATGGCTAAGGCCTAGCGCGCAAGCGGTTGTTGCTTCTGAGACCGTCCACGGTCAGGTTATCCTACTTCCCGCAGGAAGAACCTCCGTCTACTACTAGATATTCTCCGTTAATGAACGATGCTTCATCCGAGGCCAAGAAGACGATAGCGTTTGCCATTTCCTGCGGGGTGCCGCTAAAGCCTCTCCCGAGGTGAGTCCTTACTATCGGGTCAGTTTTGTAGGCTTCGATCTGTTCACGCAGTTTTTTCTGGATGGATACAGGTTGGGCGGCGATGATCTCTTCCTCGTGCTCAGGATCATTGAGAGCGGCCTTCAAAGCCACGTAGTACTCGTTGTCGATATGGCCGGGAACCGCGCAGTTGACTCTGACACCGTAATCGAGCAGGTCCAGTGCCATGCAGCGGGTCAAGTTGACGATTGCCGCCTTAGCTGAGCTGTAAGCCGCGTTTCTCCGTCGTCCGCTGAGCCCCTGGGTGGAGCCGACGTTTACGATGTTGCCCTTGGTCTTAATGAGGTGGGGTAGAGCGTATTGAGATGCCCGGTAAACCGCTGTGACCGTTCCGTCGTAGGTCCACTTCCATTCTTCCTCGGTCACGGTCAAGATGTCTCCCCTTGAAGAGGTGCGCGTTCCGCCTGCCGCGTTATTCACCAGGATATCGAGCCGTCCGTACGCCTCGACCGTTTTGTCGATCATGTTCCTGATTTGGTCCAGCTTACAAATGTCTGTGACCACGTACATGCATTCCCCGCCGGCTTCCCTTACCATGCGGCACGTCTCTTCCAGGTCTTCCTTTGTTCTAGAGGCTACGCAGACCTTCGCGCCTTTCTTGGCCATGGTGATGGCCGTCGCCCTTCCGATTCCTCGACCGCCGCCGGTGATTATGGCTACCTTGCCTTCGAAACTCATGTCCTGACCTCCCGATCGTCGGGTTTCCGGGAGACCGCCGGCGTGTTGCCGCCGCTCGCACCTCCCGCCCGAGCCAAATTGTACCGTATGAAGCCCTTATAGATGCGCCTCGGTGCGCCACATTGTTAGTTCACCCTGCGGTGTTCCTTGCCCTTTGACCAGTCCGGACATGTTGCTGCACGGTCTAGGTCAGCCAAATGTGCCGAACACACAACCTTCGCCAAAGAAGTTTCACCGCAAGATACTGTGTCCAAGAACCGACGACTTTGTGACGCGGAGTCATGAACAGGAGACGTCTCCGCCTTGGGGAGTAATCAACTGTTGTGAATTGTGGTGTAACGAAGCTTCCTCGTGTTACAGTATAGCGAGCGAGTCTAAAGCGCGGAGGGCGGACTATGGACCGGAGTCTTAGGAAGACTGCCTTAGGCGGGCTGTTTGTCGCGTTGGGAATCCTCGTGCCCATCATGTTTCACGCGGTTGGGCTCGGGAAAACCTTTCTGCCAATGCATATCCCCGTACTACTTTCAGCCTACTATTGCGGCCCTGTCAGAGCCGCGTTGATTGGGTTTGCCACTCCTCTGTTGAGCGGAGTTATGACGGGCATGCCCCCCTTGTTTCCTCCGACAGCCTGGCTGATGGCTTTCGAGTTGGCGGTCTACGGACTTATCGCCGGGCTCCTGTACGACAAAGCGCGCTTGGGGGTCATTCCCTCGCTGCTTGGAGCCATGTTTGGCGGAAGGATTGTCTACGGCTTACTGACGTTCCTTCTGTTCCCGCTCCTCGGCTTCGACCGGGTGCCGGTGTGGGCGCCCATCGCTGCGGCTTTCACCCAATCGCTTCCGGGAATCATCCTCCAAATCGGAGTGATACCGGTGGCGGTGGCGCTATCCCACCGCCATCCGCGTATGGTGCTTATGTTCCGAGGAGATCTAAAGCAGGAAGACGAATCAACGCCTTAGGCTCCGCATTAGGTTCTGCGTTGAACTGCCAAGATTAGACTTTCCAAATCAAGCTCTGTCAGGCTCTCGAGACCGGGACCTTTGCAGCCAAACCGCGGCCGATTGCCACCTGGATTCCGTCGGCAGCGATCACAACCGGGCCTCGAAACGGATGCGAAGCAAGCACCTTAACGGTGGACCCTGGCAGGACACCCAGGTCCCAAAGCCTTCGCAGAACTCCCTGTCCAGCTACCGGCTCGACCGTCAGATTGTCGCCGGGACGGGCTTCGGCTAGTGTCATGCTAGACTCCCCCTATCCTTGAAAAACTACTCAGACTTGTAGACCCCGCGGTTGCCCAAAACACAGGCCTAGAAAACCGGAAGCACCGCGTTGAGAACGACTCCCACGACTAACGACAACATCAACGCTAGCCCGAATATCTTTGCCAGCGCTCCCCACCCCTGTTCCTTGCCGATAAGGATAGACACGGGCAAGCAGGGCATGGACACCGATACCATCGCGCCCGCTATAGTGGCCTCTCGCGCGGAAAGCGGGAGGTTCATCAGCACCATGGGACCCATATACTTCTGAATGGCCGAGACCGCCACGCCTACCAGCGATTCTCCGCCGACGCCCAGCCATCTCAGGCTAATCGGGTTAAGCCTGGCTAGCCCGCTCAGGACTCCAAGTTCCAGAAGGACTTGGACCCCGATGCTGGTAGCTACAAGCAGGGGGAGCACGTGGCCGAAGAACCCCTGCAGGCGCATCCACGTCTTTGAGATGACATTGGATACCACCGGCAGGCGAAGCGGCGGAATTTCAAGAACCAAGTGGCGATCCACTCCGCGCGAAGTCCGTCCGAGGCTGAGCCCCAGGATCACGAACACGACCGCCATCGAGCCATAGATGACGGGAAGGCGAGCGTTAAACGTTGTCCCAAGACCCGTTATGATCCCCAGGCTTGCCGCGCACGGGACCGTGATGGCGAGGAGGGCGGAGATGATGAAACGCTGGTCTTTTCCTGGAAGAGCCCTGGTTCCGAGTATCGCCGGAGCCTTGCATCCAAACCCCAGAAGCAAGGGAATAGTTGACTGTCCGGGCAGTCCGAAAAAGGACATAAGCCTATCCATCATCACGGCAATCCTCGGCAAAAGCCCGCTGTCTTCCAATATCGCCATGGCCGTGTAAATGCCTATCATAGCGGGCATGACCACGGTAAACGGCAGGATGATCCCGTCGGGGATAGACTGCAGCAACGCGCTGAGGAGGCCCGTCTGTTCCGCGGCCTTTGCGGCGAACCATTCCGCCAGAGGCGTCGCGGCCACCGATACCCAATGCTCAGCGAACTCCATGAACTTGATTACCCCTAAGAAGGTAATCCATAGAGTCAAGCCTAGAAGCGGCAATCCGGTCAGAGGGGCGTCGAGCAACCGTTCGAGTTTCTGGCGGTATCCGGTTGACGTCTTCAGAGAACCCTTCCTAAGCACGCCCAGGGCGATATCGTGGGCCGCGTCGGTCCGCTCCAGGCAGGTCAAAGACGCAGGATGATCTTGGCTCATCGGGCAAAAGGCGCATCCCCTAAAGCATCCTTTGCACGGTGGATGGCCCGAAGCCACCTCGCTCTGGAACTGCTCGATCATCGGACCGAGTTCCGGGTACACGCTCAGGAGCTCCTCATCCATGGAGTCGTGTTCCAAGAGGTGGATAGCCAGCGCTCTGGCGGTGTGATGCCCGTGTTTGCCGCCTTCGGAAGGTATGATTTCGCCGATGCGGGTGGTCAGGATTTCAAGTACCGATTCGACGTCCTCTGAAAAGCGCAACGGACGGCCTAGGAAGCGCGCGAGGGCGCCCAGGTTCTCATCGTTTTCGGATGGAGTCGAAGCTCTGCTCAAGCGGCCCTTGTCGAGTCTGCCGCAGTGCGGGCACACAGCTTCATCGGAAAGGGCCATCTGCACTTCGAAAATGCGGTTCTTCAGCGTAGCCAGTCCGGCACCCTTTGAGGCTACCATCGGGACCACAGGGACACCAAGCCGCTTAGACAGTTCCTGAACATCAATGGACATGCCGGCTTCCTCGGCCATGTCCATCTGGTTAAGGATGACGATCATGGGGATCTCCAGGTCCAAGAGCTGCAGCGTCAAGTAGAGACTGCGGGCCAGGGTCCTGGCGTTGGTTATGTTAAGAATGAGGTCCACCTTGCCCTCAAGAAGGACTTTCTGCGTGACACGCTGCTCCGGGGTATCCGAGTGGAGGCTGTAGATGCCCGGCGTGTCAATCACTTGGATCGGCCCGGTGGCTCCCTGAATGGTTCCTTCTGTTATCTCCACGGTTGTCCCCGGGTAGTTAGAGACGACTGCGCCTGCTCCAGTGAGCAGGTTCATGACCACGCTCTTGCCTACGTTGGGCTGGCCAACGAGGGCAACCGTAAACAACCTGCTATCTGTTGTGGTTGACATCCGGCACCTTCTTTCCATGCGGTCTGTTACGGCTCCCGTCCATATCAGGCCCGCTTGATCGTGAGTAGACCGAGTCCGGCCCAGACAATCGGCGGGATATGTTTCGTTTAGATTATATGTTAGGTACGCCTAACAATTTCACGTTCATTATATATCAGGGGAAGCTGCGCGCAATAGGAACTCAGGTTTGTGATGTGGGTTGAGCATGAGACCCGCCTTGTAGTGCTTTTTCTATCGTGACGCCGCCCTCGCGGTGCTTCTTGCGCCGTCACGTCCCGAGTTGCGGTAGTCACCAGGTTCGTATACACTGGAGCACTGTCTGGGCGGGAGCGACCCGCTAAACTGGTGAATGGCCGCATGGAACAACCCGCGGGATAAACAGTCTGTGACATGCAAAGTAGATGGGCAACCTAATGGGCAGGAAGGTAGTGTCCAACCGACTGGAGCAGGATATCTTACACATGAACCCTAACTGGAAGCGGAACACAGCGCTATTCTTGGCCAGCCAGACCGTCTCCCTCTTTGGATCTTCTCTGGTCCAATACGCAATCATCTGGGAGATCACACTGGGGA
>DULO01000119.1 GCA_012840345.1 Candidatus Fermentithermobacillaceae bacterium | reverse complement strand
CGGATTCCTTCACGACCCGAAGGGGTCCGAAGGAACAGGGAGTTTACATAGATTCCGGCGCCGACACCCCGATAAGCCTTAGCGCGTTGGCCAAGGTTATCTGCGTCAGCTTGGCTAGGTAAAGCCGGGCCGCCGTGAGATCCGGATCGTCGCCGAGCACCCTGCACCTGGAATAGAACGCGTGAAACGCGGTGGCCAAATCCATCATGTACTTGATGAGACGGTTCGGTTCCCTGGCTTTGGCGATCTCGTACACTTCCTCGGGGAAGGCCGCGATGATCTTCATCAGCGCCAGCTCTGAGGGATCCCTCAGCAGGCTGAAGTTGATCTCGTTTGGACCCATAGCGAACTTAAAGCCGTCGTCCTTGGCCTGCCTAAAGATGCTGGCGATCCTGGCGTGGGCGTACTGCACGTAGAACACCGGGTTTTCGTTGCTCTGAAGGCGCGCCAAGTCAATGTCGAAGTCCAGGTGGCTTTCGGGCGACCGCATGAGGAAGAAAAACCGGGCGGCGTCCTTTCCCACTTCCTCCAGGAGTTCATCCATAGTGATGAACTCTCCGCCCCGCTTGGACATCTTCACGACTTCCTTGCCCTTCACGAGCCTTACTACCTGGACGATGAGTACTTCCAGGACTTCTCTGGGGTAACCCAGTCCCATGAGCCCCGCCGCGAGGCGGTTCACATAACCGTGGTGGTCGGGCCCAAGGATGTCTATGAGGTGGTTGAACCCGCGTTCCAGCTTGTTCTTGTGGTAGGCCAGGTCTGGCAAAATATAAGTTGCCGAGGCGTTTGGGTCAGACTTAACCAAGACACGGTCCTTGTCATCGCCAAACTGGGTGGACCTGAACCATAGCGCGCCGTCCTTCTCGTAGGTAAGCCCCTTAACGCGCAGGAGCTCCACCACTTGGTTGTGGGCGCCGGTGTCGCGCAAAGACTTCTCAGAGAACCAAGTATCAAAGGTCAGACCGTAATCCTTTAGAGTCTTCTTCTGCCACTCGATGATTTTCCCAAGGGCATAGGACTTGAAAAACTCGTGACGCTCCCCATCCGGCAGTTCTAAGAGGGACGAGCCTTTTTCGGCGGCCAGAGCGGCGGCCATGTCTTTAAGGTATTCTCCCCTGTAGCTGTTTTCGGGCAGCGGGTAGTCTTGCCCCAACGCCTGCCTGTAGCGGGCCTCCAAAGACGCGCCCAAGATATCGGTCTGGTTCCCGGCGTCATTTACATAAAACTCACGGGACACCTCAGCTCCCGCCATCTCGAGCATGGAAGCAAGGCAGTCGCCTACGGCGGCCGCCCGGGCATTGACCACGTTCAGAGGCCCGGTCGGGTTAGCGCTCACAAACTCCAGAAGGATTTTCTGCCCCTTCAGGTAATCGGTACGCCCGTAAGAAGGGCCCTCCGCCCAAACCCTGCTCATTGCCTTTTCAAGCCAGCTTCCGTCTAGGAAGAAGTTCAGGAACCCCGGACCGGCGATGTCGA
This sequence comes from Candidatus Fermentithermobacillaceae bacterium, assembly GCA_012840345.1. Classification (GTDB taxonomy): domain Bacteria; phylum Bacillota; class Sulfobacillia; order Fermentithermobacillales; family Fermentithermobacillaceae; genus DULO01. The sequence goes on along the minus strand of DULO01000119.1, from coordinate 13,942 downwards.
CTCGGAGCACGGGGGAATCATCTATGTCCAAGTGCCTGATGATGATGCCGGCGACGGTCCTGCCGTCCATCTTCGCCTGCCTTCCCAGGGCCATGGCGGCTCCGGTGGCGAAATCCCCCTGTTCCGGCCTAGGAGGAATCTCCATCTTAACTTCAACGTTAATGTCTTTGGGCAGTTCGTCCCTGTCTTGGGCTTTGGAAATCGCGCGCGTTATACGCGCGGCTATGTCCTTTTTTACTTGACCCAATACGCTGAGCGAGTTTTGCATACTCGATCTCCTTTCAAGCCAAGAGCGGTCAGGCGTTACCCCTGTTGGCGCTCAAAAGCAAGAGGCATTCTCTCACTATGGCGGCCGCCAAGAGGCCTGTCTGCCCTGTGGAATCGTAAGCCGGCGCCACTTCCACCAGGTCCGCCCCAACCACGTTCCTCCCGCTCATGAGAGCCAGCGCGTCGAGCACCTCGGAGGAGGTCACTCCGCCCGGCTCCGGAACGCCGGTCCCCGGGGCAAACGCCGGGTCTATGACATCTATATCTATGGAAAGGTAAATCGGCCTCTCCCCGATCTTAGGCAATACGGTCCTAAGAGGTTCTAGGACATTGTAAAAGTGAACCTCGGAGAGGCCTTTGGCTTCCTCCAGTTCACCCTTATCGGCGGACCGAATGCCTAACTGAAACAAGCGGGAAGGTCCCAGGGAGTCTATAACACGCCTCATGACGGTCCCGTGAGACCACTGAGTCCCGGTGAACTCCTGCCTCAAGTCGGCGTGAGCGTCGAGCTGGATAACGACCAGGTCCGGGTATCTCTCCAACATCGCGTTGACAAGGGCCCAGGTCAGAAGGTGTTCGCCCCCAATGGCCATAAACCTTCTCCCCGAGGCCAAGATTTCGGACGCCGCTTCCTTGATGACGTCTAGAGCTTCCCTTGCGTTTCCAAGGGGCAACACCAAGTCGCCGGCGTCATAGTAGTCGGAGCTGTCCAACGACTTCTGCTGCCTTAGAGAGTAGTCCTCAAGGGCATGGGACGACTCCCTGGTGGATGAAGGTCCGAACCTGGTCCCCGGGCGGAATGAGGTTGTCTCATCCAGGGGAACCCCGAAGATCACCACCGGCGCGTTTTCGTTGTTGGAAGACCAGAGGTACTTGACTACCCTGTTCCACGACACCTTTTCATGCCCGGTCAATTGGTTGTCACCTGTGATCTCCGCCTTGGTCATAGACGCCTATATCCTTCTGCATCTTTGGATTGAGAACAAAGGCTCTCTCGTGGATCTCAGGGGAATAGTATTTCAAACCCCAGTCGTCGCCCGGTTTCCGGAGGGGCACCATGGGTTCGGGGCCGGTCGACCCCGCGGTATAGCTCCACCAGCCTCCGGGATACGTAGGTACCGGCGAAGTATAGAGCCTCGCGATTGGAAACACCGAGCGCACCCGGTCCCAAATGCTCTTAACGACGGCAGGTTCGGCGATGGGGCTCTCGGTCTGCGCGGACATTATTCCCCCGGGTTTCAACGCCTTTTTCACTGACCTGTAGAAGTCCAGGGCAAACAGGACCTCGCCGGGGCCGACCGGGTCGGTGGCGTCAACCAAGATCACGTCATACTCAGAGTCGGCGTTGGATACAAACTCGAGGCCGTCCCCCACTATGATGTTGGCCCTGGGGTCGGAAAACCCTGAGTTCCACTGGTGCAAGAACCGCTTGGAGGCTTCGATGACTCCTCCGTCGATATCAACCAGAGTCGCTTTCTTGACCGTTGGGTGCCTAAGCACTTCTCGCAGCGTGCCGCCGTCGCCGCCCCCAACTATGAGCACGTTTTCAGGATTCGGGTGGGCGAACATAGGAACGTGGGCAAGGCACTCGTGGTATATGTACTCATCGCACTCAGTAGTCTGAATCACGTCGTCTAGCACCAACATGCGCCCGAATTGCTTCGTGTCATAGATGGCGAGCTTCTGGTATTCTGTCTGGGTACTATAGACAACGGAATCAACCTTCACGGATATTCTAAGGCCCTTTAGCCACTCTTCGGTAAACCAAAGTTCCACGCGTAATCCCCCCATCTACGACGTATTTTTCCAGCCGCAAATGCCGAAGGCATTATATCAAATATGGGTATTGGACAAAACATAGTGGGTAAGCCGCAAATCGGCGTCCGCCCAAAGCTTGACTCCCTTTTTCGATATGTTAATCGATGGGCGTAAAAGGAGTGGAACGGTGGCGGAACCTAGAGGAGCGAGACAAGCCGCGAAACGAAGCCCGGCTGAACCGGGAAGACCATTTGCCCGGGCTTTGAAGAAGCTGGGGTTGGCCGCGCTGAAGCTGGGAGCGCTCTCGGCACTGGCTTTGCTGGCCTTGTTTTTCGCGCTGGTCGTTTTTCTTCCCCTCCCAGAACCAAGGGTGCCCCAAGCCACTCAAGTCTACGACAAAAACGGCGAACTGGTCACTTCCCTATTCGTCCAGAACCGCGTCATAGTGGGTCAAGAAGACCAGTCTCCGGCCCTGAGAAAAGCCGCCGTCGCGGTAGAAGACAAGCGGTTTTACAGCCATTGGGGACTTGACCTTCAGGCTATCTTGCGGGCTCTGTGGAGAAACCTGAAAGCGGGGGGAGTGGTAGAGGGAGGCAGTACGATAACGTCCCAGCTGGCCAGGGAGCTCTTCCTCACGCAAGAAGTAACCCTTACCCGCAAGTTCATGGAAGCCGTCTACACGGTAAAACTTGAGATGCGCTACAGCAAAGACGAGATCCTGACCATGTATCTTAACCAGATCTACATGGGCCACGGCAACTACGGATGCGAAGTGGCATCCCGTGCCTACTTCGGGAAGCCAGCCAAAGACCTAACCCTGGCGGAAGCCGCTTTCTTGGCGGGCATTATCAGGGGACCCGAGTACTACTCTCCCTACAACGACTTGGAGGCCGGGCTTAAGAGGCAAGACCTGGTCCTGAAGCTCATGGTCGAACAGGGAATGATCGACGAGGCGCAGCGGGATGAAGCGAAGAATCAGAAGCTGGAATTCCCCGGCTTGCCTGAACGGTCTTCGCCGTACTTCGTGAACTACGTGATACAAGAGATCCGGCAGAAGCATCCCGAAATCGCTTCCCAGATCTACCGGGGAGGTTACCAGATCTACACCACGCTGGACCTTAAGATCCAAAAGGCTGCTGAGGAGGCCTTCGCCAAGTACATGCCCGCAGGCGTTAAGGACGCGTCGGGCATAACCCAACCCCAGGGAGCGTTGGTGGCTATCGAGCCCGAAACAGGATACATCCGCGCCATGGTCGGCGGTCGCAGTTGGTCCGAAACGGAACTAAACCGGGCAGCGCAAGCAAGGCGCCAGCCTGGGTCGGCGTTTAAGATCTTTCTCTACGCGGCGGCCATAGACGAAGGTCATCCCTTGACCGAAACCGTGACATGCGAGCCCGTCTCCTACCCGGGCGCGAAACCCGGAGAACAGTACACGCCTGTGGACTTTGGCAGCCGCCCGTACCACTACGCCCCGCTCAACATAAGACAGGCCATAGCGATTTCCGATAACGTGATCGCCACGAGGTGGGCTCAGGAAGTGGGTCCGGACAAGATAGCCGAATACGCCAGGAAGCTTGGCGTCGAAAGCCCGCTTCAGCACAACATACCGCTTGCTTTGGGCGCCTCCGAAGTAACGCCGCTTGAAATGGCCGTGGCCGCCGCCACCCTTTCAGCCGGCGGCATCCGTCCTGAACCCATCGCCATCCTAAAGCTGGTGGACGCGAGAGGCGCGATCATTGAGGAGAACAGGCCTGTCTTGACCAACGCCCTTTCCGCGGAGACGTCATACGTGCTCACCAGCGCGCTCCGGTCGGTCATAGGCCCGTGGGGGACAGCATCTGGGCTGCAAAGCATTCTAGGGGGCCGTCCGGCCGCCGGAAAGACCGGCACCACAGATGACCAACTGGAAGCGTGGTTCGTGGGATATACACCAGAACTGGCGTGCTCTGTTTACGTGGGTTGGGACAACAGGGAACAGTCGCTGCCCGGAACCGGAGGCTCTATAGCGGGGCCCATATGGGCGCACTTCATGGCGGAAGCTCTTCGGGGGCAACCCCATCGAGACTGGCCCGCCCCCGACGGCGTAGTCTGGGCGGAAGTCTGCGACGAAAGCGGTCTTTTGGCGAGCTGGTGGTGCACCAATACCCACTATGAAGTCTTCCTTGAGAGAGCCCTCCCCGAAAGGGAAAGGTTCCCCCACTTCCCGGGCGACTTGTTCGGATCGTCTACTTCCTCGCCCGGCGCTCAGGGGAACCCTGTACCTATCATCGCGGCCGCGGAGACAGTCCCGCCCGACAAGGTCCTAAAGAGACCTTCGCATATTACCGTCGAGCCCCAGATACCCTTTCTTCCTCCCGTCGATTTCGATGAGCTCTTGAGGCGGCTTTTCCCCGACGGATTACCTATCCCGTGACCGGTCGCTCAAGAACAGCCACTTTATTAGGACGGATGCGGTTTACTGGGCCGTCGCTTCTCCAAGCACTACCGAGATGGTGAGGTCCTGCCGGTTTCTGCGGACTTTCAACTCAACCGTTTCCCCCGGCGACATTTCCGCCAAGAGAGCCTGGAACGTAGCTACTTTGTCGGTTTCCTTGCCGTTTAGGGAAAGGATGATATCGCCTTGCTTAAGCCCCGCTTTCGCCGCGGGTCCGCCCTGAATGACTTCGTAGACGTAAACGCCTTTTTCGATATTGATGCCCAGGGCATACGTTGTCGCGGCCTGTTTGTCGACGAGGCGCACTCCTACCATGGCCCGCTTCACTTTGCCCGTAGCGATGATCTGGTTGGCTATACGTTTGACTTGATTGGAAGGGATGGCGAAGTTCATGCCTTCCACAGACTCGGCGTTGATCTTCACGACGTTTAGCCCGATCACTTCGCCGTCCGCGTTAACCAATGGTCCGCCGCTGTTGCCGGGGTTAATCACCGCGTCGGTCTGTATAAGCCGCATAGAAAAGTCCCCTACTGTAAGCACGCGGTCAAGCCCTGAAATAACTCCCTGGGTTACGGTGAACTTGAAGTCCAATCCCAAAGGATTCCCTATGGCGACCGCCAGTTGTCCGGGTCTAAGCGCGTCCGAATTGCCGAACACCCCTATGGGCAGCCCTTGAGCGTCGATTTTTATGACCGCGAGGTCCGTAGCGGGATCAGTGCCGACCACAGTGGCCGGGAAACTTCGGCCGTCGGCAAGAAAGACAGTGAGTCCCCCCGAGTTCTCGACAACGTGGTTGTTTGTCACGATGTAGCCGTCCTGTGTGACGATAAGCCCAGAACCCGACGAATCCGTGCCGAACCTGCGCCCGAAGAAGTCCACAACGTACGTCCTGTTCACTATGCCAACAACCGCCGGGCTGACTTTCTCGGAAGCATATATGACCCTCTCCCAAGGATCTGGGCTGTCGGGCGAGGCCGTGGGAGTTGTGACAGGAGAAGTCCCGCTTTCGGTTATCGTAGGAGGATTAGCTGACGTGTAGGTCAGCCCCATTCTATGGATTAGAACCTGCGGAGCGATCCCCGCCACCAGAAAACCTCCGATGACCGCGCCGACAAGTCCAACAAAGAGGTACGACCACAGGTCATTGCGTTTGCGCCTTTCCTTAGGCGAGTCTAGATCGATCATGAGCGACCCTCCCCAAACCTGTCTTCTATTTGGAGAGTATAGTACCCATTTGTCAAATCCGTATAAAGAACGGGGGTCCTTTGGGGTTTACTCGTCCTCTTCAGTAACGTCGGCTCCTAGGGACCGGAGTTTTTCGGGCATCATCTCATACCCTCGCTGCACGATCTCCATGCCGTTGACCTCCGTGACGCCGTGAGCGGAAAGACCGGCGATGATGAGGCTGGCCCCCGCCCTGAGATCGCTGACCTTCACCGGGGCGCCCACCAACTTGGGAACGCCTTCGACGATGGCCGTACGACCTTCCACTTTGATGTTGGCGCCCATGCGGACGAGTTCGTTGACATGTCCGAAACGGTTGTCGTACATGGACTCCTGCACGACGCTGACGCCGTCGGCCCGGGCAAGCACCGACACAAGCGGCTGTTGAGCATCGGTGGGAAACCCGGGGTAGGGAAGAGTCTTCACATTTATCGGGTGCGGTCTTTCAGGCCCTTGAACGCGGACATAGTCTCCGTTTTCGGTGATGACGGCTCCGGCCTCTTTTAACTTGGCGGTGATTGGTTCCAAGTGCTTGGTAATAACATTCCTTACCACGACATCCCCGGAGGTGGCCACGGCCGCCATCATGAAAGTGGCCGCTTCCATGTCGTCGGGTATCACTGAGTGATTGGCCGCGTTCATCTTGGAGACTCCGCGGACCCGTACCACGTCCGTGCCGGCTCCCAAAACCCTAGCGCCCATCGCGTTCAGGAAGTTGGCCAAATCTACCACGTGAGGTTCTTTCGCCGCGTTTTCGATTATGGTGGTTCCTTCCGCTCGCGAGGCCGCGAGCATAATGTTTATGGTGGCGCCAACGCTGGGGATATCAAGGTAAATCGGCGCGCCAACAAGCTTCTTCGCGTGAAGCCGGACGACGCCCCCCTCTACCGTCGCTTCGGCTCCCAGCGCCCTAAAGCCTTTTAGGTGTTGGTCGATAGGCCTGGGTCCGATGTCGCAACCACCCGGCAGCCCAACCTCGGCCCTACCGAACTTTGCCAGCAAAACGCCCATCAGGTAGTAGGAGGCGCGGAGCTTCTTTACCAAATCGTAAGGGGCTACGTGGGAAGAAAAGCCGTTAGGCGCGATGGCCATAGAGTTACCCTCAATAGAGACGGAGGCTCCCAAATCGCTTAGGATCTGGGCAAACACCCGGACGTCTCTTATCATAGGGAGGTTGTCTATCACGCACTTCCCGTCCGCTAACAGGGCAGCAGGAACGACAGCTACTGATGAATTCTTAGAGCCGCCTACGGTCACCTCGCCAAGAAGCCTATTCCTTCCTCGAATCACGAGCCTCGACATGATTCCGGTCTCCTCACAGGGTTCTGCTGGCAGCGAACCCTCGTCTATTGATAGAACGACAACGGGTCTTTGGCTGTACCGTCTATGCGCACCTCAAAGTGAAGGTGAGGCCCGGTCGAGTTGCCAGTCGACCCCACGTATCCAATAACGTCACCCTTGTTAACAGAAGCGCCTACCTCGACGGCGAAGCGATCGAGATGGGCATACCAGGTCTGCTTCCCGCCGCCGTGATCTATCTTGACGAGGTTTCCATACCCACCGTTCCAGCCAACAAAAGCCACCATGCCGGAATCCGCCGCCAAGACGCTGGTACCCCGCGCGGCAGCAATGTCTACGCCTTGGTGTAAAGACCCCCAGCGCCAGCCGAAGTTTGAGGTGATGGTCCCTTGAACTGGCCACACCATTTGACCCGAACCCATGGTCGGGACTTGTTTAGTACCCCGGCTCACTATCTTAGTAACAGGATACGAGAGTATCTTCTCAGACAAGGTAATCCTGGAGGTTTCCTTGCCGTTCTCTTTAATGACGACTTGAGTGACTTCCTTTTGGCCGTTTTTCCCTGCCTGGATAACCGTCTCTTGCCACGGCCACTTTTCAGGGTCTTCTTTGACCTGAAGAGAATAGGGAATGTTGACGGTAAACACGACCGTCTCCCTGGAACTCAGCGTAACGTAAGGATCAGGCACGACCAAGTTCAGTTCCTGGCCTATCTGCAAGAGGTCCCCTTCTAGTTCAGGGTTAGCTCTTCGGAGATCATCCACGGTAAGCTGGTTGGCTTGGGCTATCGCCCAGAGAGAATCGCCTCTCTGCACAATGTAACTCAAAGTTTTGTCGGTTCCCCTGGCCAATATCCTGACCGCTTCTTCCCGGGTGCGGATAGACTCGGTAGGCACCGACTTGCATTCAAAATCAATGGCTTCCTTAATCAAGACTTCCTCAACCGTCGCGTTTTGGGAAGCGCAATACCTGTTGATGTAGTCGGCGCGCAAGTCGGAGATGGCGCCGCGGGCCTCCTCCTCTGTGGCAAGGGCCACCACATCTTGACCGTCAACGCTGATGACATACCCCACCGACAGGTACACCAAGTTCTCTCTTAGGGCCTGAGTCAGTTCTTCCGGAGTCAACGCCGGGAGCGACCCATCGTCTTTGGCCTTAGTCAACGTGACATCGGTTTCCAAAGCGATCTCCATTCCGACTCTGGTCGCTTCTTCCTCCATCAGGAGCTGCAAGACGTTATCCTTCAGCCCCGGATCTTGTATTGTCCCCAGGGTAAGTTCTCCGATTGAGACAATATAGACCGTCTTGGATTGAGCCAGGCTGACCATGACGCCCGAGGCGACTAGGCACAGGGCTGCCAGGGCATAGATCAACATTTTCTTTCCTCTTTGTTTATGCGGTTTCGGTTCCTCCGCCATGGTTCTAGGTTCGGACACGATGCCCAACCGGGAGAGCCTGTCCTCCGCTTTCTTGCGTAACCTCCTGGCGTCACCGTTCACTGGGGCACACCTCGCAAAATGGTCTAGTCAAGGCTCTTATTGTCCGGAATTCCCATTTGCTCCAAGCATATCAGCCGTTGCATAGTCTTTCCAGGCGTACGCTTCCTTAACCAGCTCAGTCTATTCGATTCCAGATCATAAATCTCCTGCTAGGAAACCCTCTTTGCTTCAGCGTAAAGAGCAAATTCCAGGCGCTTCTTGGTGATGAGGCAAGTCAAAGGATCAGGACGCAATAGGTCTCCGGTCACGGCCAAGGCCCTGGCATGGCAGCCGCCTCCGCACAGGTAGCGCGCCCAGCAATCCGAACAAGCGGTCTTGGACGTCACTCTGGCTGCCGCCAACGCTTTGGGGAGGTCGTGTGCCCGTATTCCGTCGCGTATGTCGCCTAGAAGGTGGTCCGGGTTTCCCACCAGCTGGTGGCATGTGTACAGTTCTCCTGAAGGCGTCACCGCCAGGTACTCGTAACCCGCGCCGCATCCGGTAACGCGGCGTTCTTTGCAGACGCCTCGCCGAAGTCCCAGATCGAAGTGGTAGAACTCGAGCGGATCGCCGCGATCGCGACACTCGTCCCAAAACTGTGTAAGTCTTCCATATGACTGTTCGATCTGGGGAAGATGGACTTCTCGGATCGACCATTCATAGTCCTCGCCCACGGCGGGCTCCAGAGAAATCCGCCTGAACCCCTGCTCGTAGAGGTACCTTGCGTCCCGGTCGAAATCCAAGTTCATGACGGTGTATGTGCCGCGGACGTAATAATCGCGTCCTCCCCTGGACTCCACTGCTCTCTTGGCGTTGGCCAAGGCCACCGCGTGACTCCCGCCTCCGCCGCGACAAGGCCGCATGGCGTCATGTACCTCGGGCCTGCCGTCTAGGCTCAATATGAGGCTCACGCCTTCCCGGTTGAGGAAATCCAGTTTTTCTTGATCCAGCAGCACACAGTTGGTGGTGAGGGTAAACCTGAAGACCTTTCCCCGTGCCGCGCCTTGGTTTTTGGCGTAATCGATGGCGGCCACCACCGAGTCGAATGCCAAAAGGGGTTCCCCGCCAAAGAAGTCAACATCGATGAAACGCCTGGGGCCAGAGGCTCTGATGGCGAATTCTATGGCCGAAACCGCGGTCTCGGGAGTCATGAGTTGCGGGTTGCCGCCAAAACGGCCCAAACCCGCGAAGCAGTAACGGCAAGCCAAGTTGCAATCGTGGGCCACATTCAGACACAAGGCCTTTACCCAGGGAGTGTACGGATCCCAGGAAGTCTCGACGGTGTCGTCTCTCCCGTAGAGGGTAGACCCCCTCATCTCCAGAAAATCCTCCCACGCCCGGTCTATATCCGGGCGGTGGAAGCGGTCCCCGCAATGAGTCAAAAGCTCAGGAGGAACCTCTCGCCTGCCGCCGGCACTGGTTAGGGCAAGAGATGGGTTTCCGCCAACCCACTCCAATACAGCCTTGCCTACCGGATCGCACTTGTGCAGGGATCCGGTGGCCCCGTCATAGGCAAGGTCCCAGCCGTTTACCGAAAAGACATGGATACCCGTTTTGTTACCGTTCACTTTTCAGGGCAGGGTTGGTTGGAAACGGTACAAGAAGTCTTGCAGGCCGATTGGCAAGACGCCTGGCAAGATTCGCAGGAAGGCGTCTCCTTCTTCCAATCGGGAACGATAATGGGCACTATGTGAGTGGGCTTATGCATATTATGTAAAGTAGATTGGGCCATGATCGATGTCTCCTCTCCTGTTTCGGGTCCGGTATTGATTATATGAGACTGGAGCAGGAGATCAACACCACCTTCGCATGGCCCAAGAGGCATCGGGAATAATCCGGAGGGGGAGGAAAATAACATCTCCCGAGGAGAGGAATTTCCAGGTGCACCTCAAAGGGATTAAGATCATAGGCCGGATCGCGCCGACCGTCTTGTATTGTTTGGGCTGTCTCCTTCTCGGCATATGCGTCGGCCTCGCCCGCACTCCTGCCGTATCCACGGCAAAGGATCCTATATTGGCCTCTTCCGCCGGCTTTTTTGATCTGGGTGAACCTGAGGCATTTGAAACGAACGCGCCGGTCCCGCGGGAACCGGAGAAAGACCCGGGTTCCGTGGAAACCTCCTCAAACGAGTCGACCGGCCGAGCCGTCAAACCTTCGCCTAAGCTGGTGACCTATGTGGTCCAACAGGGCGATACGTTAAGCGCCATCGCCCGGAAGTTTGACACCACTCCCGACTCCATAGCGTACATCAACAACCTTTCGTCCCTGGACCGGATAGTGACAGGAACCGAACTGTCCATAATCCAAGGCGCTTCGGGAGTCGTCAAGCGGGTAGAGCCGGGAGACACCTTGTGGGACATCTCAATATGTTACGGGGTCTCGGTCAACGACATCGTGGAAGCCAATGATATCTTGGACCCCAACGACCTTAGGGAAGGCCAGTTGTTGATAATCCCCAACGCCAAGTTGACTCCGATGCCTCAGGCGAAAACGGCTTCAAGGTCCGATACGTTGTCTTGGCCTCTGTCCGGGATTATCAGCAGCCCTTTTGGGTGGCGGAGCCACCCGATTTCGGGCGACAGCAGGTATCACGAGGGAATAGACATCGCGGCCACCTCGGGAACTCCGGTGAGAGCGGCGGCGGCCGGTACCGTGACCCACGCCTCATGGCTCGGGGGATATGGAAGGCTCGTGATCATCTCCCACGGGAATGGACTGGAGACAAGATACGGCCACCTGTCAAGTTACGCGGTCAATGTCGGGCAAAAAGTCAAAGCCGGTGACGTCGTAGGATACGTTGGACAGTCGGGGGACGCGACTGGCCCCCATTGCCATTTTGAGGTGAGGAAAGACGGGCAGGTCCAAAACCCGAGGAGCTACCTCCCCTAGCCCCGAGCGTCTCAAATGCCCCTCTAATCCTACCAGGCTAGATTAGGTACTTGACGGCCAAGAGCAAAGCCGCGCCGGGCAGCCCCAGGAACCCCACGGTGAGGGCCGAGGCAAGATTGAGCCCCATGTGAAAACCAAAGAAGGCTCCCACAACGTTGACTGCCCAGATGACAAAGAAGGCAACGGCGGATCTAAGCGCCACCTTACCTAGTTGGGTTAAGGGCTGCGAGAGAGCTCTTAAGAGGTACAGACCGACGATGGCGGCTACCGCTATTCCGAGAAGTACGTTAAGTTCCAAAGAATATCCCCTCCGATGCACCATCTATGAGGGACAAGGGAGAGATATTCCGGAAAACACGCGGTTCTCGCGCCTAGGAGACCATGCTCTTGTACTTCTTTAGAAGGTAGGAGTATTTCTTACGGGCGGCTTCCATCAAGTAAATGGCTTCGTCAATCAGCTCGGGATCCACCGCTTCTTTGAAGCATGACACCGCCACGTCATACTCTTTCTGGGCTTCCCTTAAAGCCTCGAGGTATGACTCCCTTTCGTCCAGTCGGGTCTTGGGATTGTAACCCAACATGATACCAGTCGCCCCCCGGCGTAACGCTTTCCATAGGGTTTCCGAGCAATATACGTCACATGATGGAGTATTGCCACCTGATGGAAGTGTTATGCGGGTAAAACCCTAGGTATGCGGGGAAACTAGGTTACTTCGCGCCTGCCTTCAAGGGATCTGGCCAAAGTGACCTCGTCCGCGTAGTCCAAGTCCGCGCCGAAAGGCAACCCTCTCGCGAGCCGCGTGACCCGAACTTCCAAAGGCTTCAGCACCTTTGCCAGGTAGAGAGCGGTCGTCTCCCCGTCCACATCCGGGTTGGTCGCGAGGATGACTTCTTTCACGGGTGATCCGGGACCGAGACGTGCCAGGAGTTCCTTAGTTCGAAGGTCTTCGGGCCCGACCCCTTTCAAGGGCTCAATGTAGCCGTGAAGGACGTGGTACAGGCCCCGGTAGCCTCCTGCCCGCTCGATAGCGAGGACGTCTTTGGGATAGCCCACGACGCAGATCAGGGTCCTGTCCCGTTTTGAGTCCTGGCAGATGGGACAAGGGTCTGACTCAGTCAAATTGCCGCAGACAGAGCAATACCCGACCCGGTCCCGGGCTTCCTCCAAGGAAGATATTAGCTTGTTGATGGCGGGCTTTCCCGCCACGATCAAATGGAAAGCCAGTCGTTGGGCGGATTTAGGCCCGATACCGGGAAGTTTCCGCAGCTCATCAACGAGGCTCTGTATGGCGTCGGGAAAGACGGGCATGGGCTACCATTTCACCGGCATATTAGGGAGCCCCATGCCTGCCACTTTCGACATTTCTTCTCTGCGCTTTTCCTCGGCCTTTTGAACGGCGGCGTTGATCGCGGCCAGGATCAAGTCCTGAAGCATCTCAACGTCGTCAGGATCGACGACTTCCTTCTGAATCTCTATGGCCTTAAACTGCATTGAGCACGTGACCGTGACTTTAACCATACCGCCTCCAGCGGTACCCTCGACCTCGGCGTTCGCTAGCTCCTCTTCAACCCTGGCCATCTCGCTTTGGAGTTTTTGGGCCTCTTTCATCAACCTCTGCAGGTCAAGACCACCGGCGCCCGGAAATTTCGGCATTATGTATATATCCCCCTAGTCATCAACTATCTTACCGTCAACCATAGTTATTGCAGCTTTTACCAACGGATGCAAATCCCTGCGGTCCGCCGGAGCCCCTGAAGGGTCCGTGGCGGCCGTTCGCGGCGTGCCTCCCGCGCCAGGACCTCCGCCGTCCGCGTCGGAAGCTTCTGAACCAGGCGTTACGCCGCACGAACCCGCGTCCAATCCGCCACCGTTGCCGAACCCTGACAACCCGCTTGAGTCTTGCTCATTGACGTCTTCAGTCATCTCTTCCACAACAAGCGTCAACTTGCGGCCCATCAGCCGTTGCAAGGCTTTCTCCACCGGGTCCCTGTGGGTCTTCACTTGAATCTGCTCCATATGGGTGGTGTACCCTTTAGGATACCCAAGGACCAGCTTATCTCCGCCTTCGACTCTCACCGGAACCGCGGGCAAGAGATATGCCCGCGCCAACCCGTTCCTTCGCCTGAGAAGCTCATCAAGCAGAGCCTTCCACACGCTCTTCACCTGGTCTATAGGTTCGGCAGGCAGGAGCGCGGGATCGTTGGAAGGTTGGTCCTGCGGAGCTTGTTTTGGAGAGGAAGCTTTGTCTGCCGGTACAGCCGGAGAAGCCTCCTTTGCCGCTTGTTCTGTCCGGGAAACGGGCGAGGGGGTCTCCGGACGAGAAACAGGGGGAGGCGCCTCCGGACGAAGAGTAGTCGCGGGCGCCGCCGAGGCAGGGATTTCGTCAAGCGACGTTTGGCCGAGAAACGTTCCCAAAAGAGAAACCTCAAGCACGAGCCTGGGATCGTCCTGGTTCTTCATGTCCGCCGCCGCTTTGGTCGCGGCGTCCAAAACAGAGATCAGCCAACGGGAAGAGAAAGACCTCGCCAAGGACGCCATTTCCTTGACCTCGTCCTCCGGACGCCCGAGTTCCGCGGCGCTGCCTCCCGCGCG
>DULO01000118.1 GCA_012840345.1 Candidatus Fermentithermobacillaceae bacterium | reverse complement strand
CGCCGAAGCGTGTTCAGGAGGAGTCAAGACTCGCCCGGATCGCTAAGACGATCGTGTCAGGGTAGCCGCCCGGTTTCAAGTAGAACCCAATTCGATTGGGTTTCTGAATCAAAGCATACGAGGAGGTAAGAACAATGGCCATAATAGACATCCACGGTCATTTCATGCCAATCGTAAACGAGCCTTGGTATCCTGCTTCGGTAGATGAGGCGGGAATGCTCAAGATGGGCAACAGACCGGCCATGAAAGTCAACCCCGGACTTATTGACTTGTCAAAGCAAGTGGAAGCCATGGAAAAGCTGGGTGTGTCCTTCCGCATACTGCACCCGGCGCCCCAGTCCATCCTGTATAACCTGAGCGCGGATGAATCCATCAGGTTCTGCAGGGCCTTTAACGACAAGATGGCTGAGGAGGTCAAGAAGTACCCGAAGTATTTCGCGGCCACAGCCAACCTGCCAATGATGTCCACCGAGGCGGCGGTCGCGGAGCTTACCAGGTGCGTTCAGGAACTTGGCATGAAGGGAGCCCAGATAGGCTCCAACATCATGGGCAAGGAACTGGATGACCCGTCCCTAATCCCGTTCTGGGAGAAGGTCGTGGAACTGGATGTACCCATACTTATGCACTCCACCAACCCCGCCGGAGGGGAACGTCTCAGGGACTTCTACCTCGCCAACATGATAGGAAACCGGTTTGAGGTCACCTTGGCTTCGTGCCGCTTGATCTTCGGAGGCATCATGGACCGATTCCCGACCCTGAAGATCATAGTGGGGCAGGGCGGAGGATACCTTCCCTACGCCGCCGGGCGTATGGACCACGCGTGGAGGGTGGAGGAAGCGCCGAAGAAGAACGTCAAGGTGCCTCCCTCAACCTATATCCCCAAGTTCTACTATGACAGCATCACCCAGCGGGAGTCCGAGTTCCACTATCTCGTGTCTCAGGTAGGCTTGGACCAAGTCGCGGTCGGAATGGACGCCCCCTACGATATGGGCGACCCCAATCCCAACGAGACTGTGGTGAAATGGCTGAACGATGACGCCAAGTTGGAGCGCCTGAACAACACCGCCGGGAGGCTCTTCAAGCTGTAATTCCAAGCAAGCCGTAGGCGGCAGGCGAGCACAAGAGGCAGTCAGAATCGAACGGCGGATATCAGGCTACGTATTCTTCGTGGCCTGATATCCGTATTGCGTGTGTCTTTGGTAAAATGGATGCATATTACCAAAGGCCAAGCGTTTCAAGGACGGGTGCCTTAGGCGCAGGAATCGGCCTGTGAGAGGCGAGGAGCATGATGAACACTGAAGCTCTGAAACCGAGATCGGCAAGGTTACTAAAGATCCTTCTGGAGAGCGACAAGCCAATCCCGGTGGATGCTCTTGCACGGCAGTTCTCGGTAAGCCCGAGGACCATTCGCTACGACTTGGTGAGCGCCAGACGCTGGGTGCAGTCCAGGGGGATGAACCTTGTCGTTCAACCCAGAGTCGGGATCAAGCTTACCGGCAACCCCGATCAGGTACTCCGGGACCTTAGTGAAGCACAAAAGCCGTCTTACCAAGCCCCCCTGCTGGTAAACGACAGGCGCAAGGCTATCCTGCTCATTCTGTTGCAGGCCCAACAGCCGGTGTCCCTCACGGCGTTGGCGGACAGCTTGTTTGTGAGTAGGTCTACCGTAAAGTCGGACGTGGCTATACTCAAGAGGGAACTCGCCGAGCAAGGCGTCTTCATCAAGCATCGCCCCGGAGTGGGACACTACGTCGAGGGCGACGAAGCCGTCATACGAAGGTTGATGGTTGACCTCTACTTCGAGAAGACCCGCAACGGTCTTGAGATGGTCGTCTGGGCCGACCTTATTCCTGACTCGCGTCTACTGCCGCAGAACCAGCTTGACGCGGTGTGGCAACTGGCGGGTTCTTTCAGGATCGAGACCAGGCTATGCCTGGACCCGACCACCTTCGGGCGGTTCGTTGCCATGTTGGCTGTCTCCATCCGGAGGGCGCTCTTGGGTTACAAAGTTGAGATGCCCGGGGACAGGACGGCCAAGATTGTCGACACAAAAGAGTACTCGGCAGTAGCGAGGCTAGGGGAGCGCATCCGCGAAACTATTGGAGTTGAACTGTCACCCGGGGACATTGCCCTGGTCACCGCTTTCCTCATGGAGATGGGGGAGACTTTCGAAGTTGATGTTGCGCCCTCCGAGGACCGGGCCATGGCGGCGCGGTTTTCCAAGAGGTTTATCGAGGAACTGGAGAAACGCCTGGCCGTGGACTTGAGCGGCGACGCGGAGCTTCAGGCAGGGATCAGGGCGCACATTCTCAGAGTAGTACGCCTCCTAAGGTTGGGCATCGCCACACCTAACCCCCTTCTTCCCGACATCAAACGCCAATACCCCGAGGCGTTCGAAGCCTGCCTTGAAGCGGACCTCCTGGTGTCTAAGGAGTTCGGCATAGAGACCAGCGAAGACGAGGCGGGTTACCTTTGCATGCACGTGGGGGCGGCCATGGAGCGGAAGAAAAAGAAGCCCACGCGGGTGTTGGTGTGCACCAACGGTGTAAGTTCGGCAAAGCTCCTGTCCGCGAGGTTATTGCGTCATTTCAAGGACATCGAGATAGCCGACGTTGTCCCGGTATCTCAAGTCATGGAGTACCCGGAACTTGACCAAATAGATCTAATAGTTTCTTCCGTCCCGTTCAAGATCTTGAGGGACATGGTAGTTGTTAATCCTCTGCTAAACGAAGAGGACATAGCCGTTCTGGAAAGCCGGGGGCTAATGCGCGCCAGGCAGGCGGACGCGGGAGCCGCGTCCCAGGTCGAACTGGTACGCTCCATCATGCAAGCCGTGACAAGCCGCGCGACCGTAGACGACGTTCAGGGCCTTCAGGAAGCTATTCTGGAAATCCTGAGAGGCAAGCAGGAGGCCCAGGAGGGGAGGGTCGCGAGAGGGGCTTTCGACACGGAGAGCGCCGCGGCTTACACAGCCGACACGTTCAAGAAGATGCTTCCCGAGGCGTTTTCAGGGGTGCCGGTGGCCGAAATCGAGCGGCGCTCCAGGCTGGCAATGCAAAGGCTTACCCGTGGGGGCGGCACAGCCCCTTGGTTCAGCCGCCATCTAGCGGGAGTAAGCCAGGAAGCCGTCAACCTTGCAGGCCGCGTGCTCGGGGAATTCGGCAGGAGAGAGGGCGTGGTGTTCGCGCCCGACGCTCCGTTGTTCCTGGCTGCTTGCGTAATGGAGCCGTCAAAGGTGCCCCTCTCCGTGGTTGAGGTGGGGTTGCTGGTGTCCAGGGACCTCGCTTTCGGCCCGGAAGACGCGGGTGTGCTTGAGAGGCTCTTGTTGGCGGCTCACGATGGAGCGCGCAAAGCGGGCCTTACCCTCAAGAAGGACGTCCTCTTTGACCTCGCTCTGCACCTGGCATCCACGTTGATCCTGGGTGAGGAAAGCGGCGCGCTTAAGGAGATGGCGTTCCACGCCGCCGGAGAACTTACCCCTGAAATGGCTTCCGCCGGCAAGGCTATGGCGGCTTTGATGACTGATGTGCTCGGCAGGCCTTTGGAGAAATGGGAAGAGACTTACCTTGCCCTCTACGCGGGCGCGTCTCTGATCAGGGACGAAGGCCTTGGTGAAAACGAAGGCGGACCCGGGGAGGACATGTTGTGATAAAGCTTCTGGTAAGCGATCTAGATGGAACTCTCTTGAGAAAAGACGGCTCTATGTCGGAGATCGACGCCGCCGAACTAAGGCGGGTCGCGGCTATGGGTGTGAAAGTGGCGTTCGCGACGGCGCGGATAAAAGAATCCTTCGTGTATGTCATGGAACGGCTCGATTTTGAGCCGTATCTGATATGCGTTAACGGTTCTCAGGTCACCGCGCCCGGCGTGGACAAGCCTCTAATCGACCGGCAGCTCCCCAAGCCGGAAGCTTTGGCGCTCCTCAGGGAGCTCAAAGCTCGCGGAGTGTACTGCCACGTTTACACGGTGGAAGGGGAGGTTGTGACTCCTGTCAAAGCCTACGACAGGCTGACGTCTTGTCCAAGGGTTCCCGTGCCCGATCTGGCTGATTTCCTGGGCTCTACCGGGCGCGGACTGCGCAAGATCACGCTCAGACTCGATCCGGCCACAGTCCAAGAGACGCGGGAATGGCTTGCGCGGGAATGGGGCGGACTAATGGATGTAATGGTCACAGGGCTGACATCCGCTGAGGTGTTCCCCAAAGGAAGCGCCAAGGCGGAAGGATTGCAGAAGATCAGCGAGCTTTCCGGCATAGGATTTGACGAGATGATGGGGATTGGTGACGCCCCCAACGACCTTGACATCCTGACGAAAGTGAAGTGGCCGGTGGCTATGGGCAACGCGTCCGACGACGTGAAACAGATAGCCTGTCACATTACCGGGACGGTCGACGAGTGCGGGGTGGCCCAAGCTCTCAAGAAGTTCCTGCCCGCTGGGGCGAAAAACTAAGATTTCGGCCAATTGGCACTGAATAAACAGTGCCAATTTTTGAAGCAACCCAAGATTGCAGGGGCCTATTCGAGCAAGAGTGCTGGTTAGCTCAGCCTAAAGAGGGATTTTGGATAAATCCTGTCGCTAATTACTGCACCTGAAATGTCCGGACTCTGATAGGATAGGGACAAGAGGGCGACGAAAGACCCTTCTGCAGTCGAGTTGGGAACCGGGAGGTTGATACGAAGGCCAAGAAACCGGCAAGTTGGCCGGCGGAACGACGACCGGCATCCGGCTCGCGACTCGTTAGTAAGCCGGAGGGTGGTGGTAATACCACACAAAACGCATCCGAAGGAGGATTCGGGAAGTGGAAGTGGTTCTGGTAAGGATCGACAATAGGTTGATCCACGGACAGGTCTCGACCATGTGGGTAGGCAACCACAAAGTTGATCGCCTGATCGTGGCAAACGACGCAGCTGCCAAGAACCCGGTAGAAAAGTCCGTTCTCAAGATGGCGAAGCCCAGGACGATCAAGAGCCTGGACATCTTGACGGTAGCGGAAGCTGCGAAACTGATCCTTAGCGACAAGTCCAAGGACCGTGCGATGGTTGTAACCAGGGTGCCTCAGGACATCCGCGGACTGCTTGATGCCGGAGTCCCCATGACAGAGGTATACGTGGGCAACATGCACGGTGGTCCTGGCAAAGAGCAGTTGGATCAGTGTGTGGCCGTGGATGAAGAGGAGAAAGCGCTCCTGACGGAATTCGCTCGGCAAGGTATCACCCTGATTTCCCAAATGACGCCCTCTTCACCAAGGACGGAGCTTAACAAGAAGCTCCTGGGGTAAAGTAGCAACAAAAGACAAGGAACTGGGCTTTTATAGGAAAAAACGGGAGGGGAAGAAATGCTTATCCAAGCAATCCTGGCGTCTGCTTGGTCGGGTATAGCTCGAGCATTGGGCAACCAGGCGTCGCTTGAGAGACCGCTTATCTGCAGCACTGTAGTTGGCATCATATATGGCAACTTCGGTTTGGGCTTGGCAATAGGCGGCACCCTAGAGCTCATGTGGATGGGTGTTGAAGGTATCGGCGGAGCTAGCCCGGCGGACGTTACGGTTAGTTCGATTTTCGCAACCGCTATGGCTTGCTCCCACGGCTACGGCGTATCAGAAGCGGTAGCGCTCGCGGTTCCCGTAAGCCTCCTCGGTAACGTAATAAAGCAGATGGTTACCAGCGCCAACTCGTTCTTCCACAGGCGGTTTGAAGCCCTTGCGGAAAAAGGCGATATTGACGCGTTGTGCAAGTGGACCCTTTGGTCAACACCGTACAACTTCGCCGTCGGCTTCTTGATCGTTTTCTTGGGGATCCAGTTGGGGTCCGACGCTGTACAGGCCTTGTTTGAAAGCGTGCCCGCGTGGCTTACCACCGGTCTTGGAAAAGCCGGCGGTATCCTCCCCGCGGTCGGTTTCGCCATGGTCTTGCGTATGATGTACAAAGCTGAGTATCTTCCGTTCCTCGCTGCCGGATTCGTGCTCGGCGCCTACCTGAACATGCCGATTCTCGGCGTGGCCATTCTCGGGGCGGCCGTCTCGGCGGTTCTGTTCTCCATCAGGCAGCAGATTAAGCGGGTAGGAGGTCAGGGCTAATGTCTACCGCGACGAAGACAGCCACTTCAAAGGGGCCGAGGACAACCGGTAAGTCATGGTTCCATTACTATCTTCGTTCCCTGTCAATTTGCCCGTGCTGGTTTAGCTACGACAAGATGCAGGCTATGTCAGCTCTTTTCACGCTGGCGCCTGTGATTAAGGCAAACGCCCGCAACAAGGAAGAGATCATCGAGGCGTGCAAGACCAACGTTCAGTTCTTCAACACCCAGCCGTTTATGGCCAACTTCATCTTCGGTCTCTGCATCGCTCTCATAGAGAACCATGAGTCCCAAGAGGCAATTCAGGCTATCAAGGTCGGTCTGATGGGACCCTTCGCCGGTATCGGTGACTCGCTGCTTTGGTTCACCGTCCGTCCGATTCTGTTCTCCATCGGTGCCGGTCTCGC
Source organism: Candidatus Fermentithermobacillaceae bacterium (assembly GCA_012840345.1). Taxonomy (GTDB): domain Bacteria; phylum Bacillota; class Sulfobacillia; order Fermentithermobacillales; family Fermentithermobacillaceae; genus DULO01. The sequence goes on along the minus strand of DULO01000118.1, from coordinate 13,511 downwards.
CCTCCAGGGCAACGCGTTTGGGCCGATTTTCTCGCTGGCCTCGTTCTGGTTCATCGGTCAGTACATTGTCCGGTATCACGGTATGAAGCTCGGGTACGAGCAAGGCACCAGGTTCATTGAAGAGTTCGCCGAGTCCGGACTGATGGAGGAGATCACCAACGCTATCTCCATCGTCGGTGTTACCGTAGTCGGCGCGCTGGTAGCCAACTGGGTAAGAGCCAGCTCGCCCTTGGTGTTCAAGGCGTCGGCTGAGGATGCCGGTATGAAGCTCCAGCCCATGCTCGACATGCTTATGCCGAAGCTTCTGCCCGCGCTCTTTACCGGTCTCGCTTACTGGTTGTTGGCGAAGAAGAAGGTTCACCCTGTGGCCGTTATCCTTATCTTCATGGTCGGCGCTGTGGTGCTCTCTTACTTCAACATCATCTAGTTGACCGGTAGCTTGCAAACGTAGGGTTCTGACGGGGCGGTTGCGCACCGCCCCGTCGTTGTCACGTAAAGGCGCTGGTGTTAAGTCAATGTTCGGAGGGATATCGATTTGGTCGGCATTGTGATACTTGGGCACGGACAGGTGGCTCCGGCATTGTTGGCTACCGGGGAAATGATTGTGGGCCCCCAGGAACAGCTGACTGCCGTTAGTTTCGAGGCGGATGTGGACTTGGACGTGTATCGAAAGAACGTCGCCGAGGCGGCTCAGAAGGTGGACACCGGAGACGGCGTCCTTTTCCTGGCTGACCTGAAAGGCGGTACTCCCTGCAACACCGCCGTTATGATCGCCTATGAGAAGAACTACCGGGTGGTCTCCGGCGTAAACGTACCCATGCTGGTGGCTTTGGCCTTGTCCCGACAGGGGATGGACATGGATGCCCTAACCGAAGTCGCTAAAGGCGCGGGCATAGAAGGCGTCGAAGACGTGAGGCTCGAGGTCTAGCGCGGATACGCGGATAGAGTTATGATCCTAGCAGGCGTTTATTGAAAGGTGGGTAGACTAAGATGGCCGATGATAAGAAAAAGAAGCCTGTGAACGCTCACGAGAGGCTTCAGAGTTCCTTGTCGAGGTTTCGTGAGAACATGGCAAAAATAAGAGAGGTCACTGACGCTGCCGACTCCGTAGGCGCCAAGAAGGAGCCAGAGGCCAAAGACGAGCAGTCCAAGTAATGGGGGGTTCCTGTGAGCAAGTTTTTTCTGGGCATATTGAAGGAAGTTGTTCCCGACCTGAGCCCTGAGGTGGAGAGAGTTCTTCTGAAAAGGCAAAACCAGCTGAGTAAGGCTGATTTGCCGATTCTGAAGAAGGACATAACGCCCAATATCAACAAGTGGATTCACCTCTTGAGAAAGAAGTACACCCGCGAAGGGCGCCCCGGGGAATGGGCGGAACGTCTCAGGGAAGAGCAGCCCCATGACATGCTGGACATCATAGTGCTCGACGTGGTCGGGCGAGTCGCCGTGTTTGGCGAGCGGCCGATATCTAATCTCGGCTGGATCTCTGTGGTGACCCGGACCCTTACTTGGGTTGGGATGGGCGCCACGGTGTATTCGCTGGCGACTCGTCAGCCTGCGATGTGGACCGGTTCAGCTGTGGTTTTCACGGCCCTCATGATAGTGATCACCAGAGTGCTTGCCATTCAAGACGTTATGAAGAGGTACGGCAGATAAGAAAAACCGGCAGATTTCCGTATCCGCCGGTTTTTCTTCTTTTTTCGCTAGAACCGCAAGACTAGCCTTTCAGCACCTCGTTAAGGAGTTCGACCGACGCGCTCACCAGCGCGTCCCCCGCGGGAGCGGCCAAAATGCCTGGATTCTTGGACTTCCCGGTGATATTCCCCAAAGACCCGTTGGCGGGCGCTACTATGAACAAAGGCATGTACGGAACCTGTGACCGGATTTCCGCTTCTCTCGGGGTGTGCAGTTCGCACTCCACGCCCAAGAAGAGTACAGGCCCGAGCTTTATGACCTGGACTTCCGATGGAGCGGAGGATACCTTCACGCTCTTGACCTTCTCAAGCTGATTCCTTGCCCTGGACCAGTACACGTACTGCTCGAGCACCGCGCCCATAGGCATGTTGTAGGTACCGTTTTCCGATCCGTCGTCGGGACGCTCGGCTATCATCTTGTCTAGGGCGGCCCTAGTCTTTTCCACAGCCTTCTCGAGGTCCTCGATGGAAGGCAGAGGCCCGATCGGCACTTCGTAAGGCTTGCTGAACGCCTTCACTTCGTCGACCTTTACCGCCTCAAGTCTGGGCCTTATAGCCAACAGCTGGTCGGCCAACACCTTGCCCAGGCGGTCCACTTCGGCGTAGGTCTGCTCTTTGCGGGTATTCCTGGTGCTTACGTCTCCGGCGGGAGCCATAAGGAGCATGACGCCGGCTCCGCCAAGAGCTTGAGACATCGCATCGCAAGTCACGCCGACAAAGTCAGAGGACGTAAGCAGGTTGCTGAACCCGACGATGCTGGGGTGGCAAGCGTATGAGATTATCACGGCCTTAACCGTTCCGTCCGGCCTCACGAACTCCAACAAGCCCGCGTAAGGCTGGTACGGGGGCTCGCGGCGGTCCCGGGTGGTGCCTATGCCTTCTATTGGCTGGCTGGTCACCTTGAGCTCGCACTCTTCCATAGAGGCGAAAGCCTCTTCCACGGCTTTGGCTATGCGGTCCATGACCAGCCCCGTGTAGGCGGGCTCTCCGAAGTAATCCGGGTCGACTCCGGGGGTGGCCGCCTCAGTGCCTGTGCCGCCGGGCGCCGAGTGGACGTGCGTATGGGAAATGAGCACGTTGGACTCGGGAATGCCGGTGCGGCCGTTGATGATCTTGCGCGCGCGGTGGACGACCGACGAGGTCATGAGCGCCAAGTCGCAGCTCACCAGAGCCACCGTGTCGTTCCCGTGGGAGATTACAGTGGCGCTGGCCCACAAGGGGTCATGGTGACCGATTACCCTTATCTGCCGTTCGGTGACGAAGCACCCGAACTGGGTATCGATAGGTGGGGATATGTCCTGTCTAGAGAAACCTACCTTCAATTGGGATACCTCCCTGCGCTTTGAAGTTACGCTATGAATTCCTCAAACCCAAGTTTATCCCTCCGCCGGCTTCTATCCTGCACGGACAGCTTGTTGCAGTTGGGGAAAGTAGAAAGAAGCCCGATTGCCGGGCATGAGATAGAAGACGAACTGTCGAACTAGAGGTACAGTAGGTATAGGGCACAGTCGCGCAAGATGGACGGGAGAAGGATGGAGGGATGTAAGTGGGATCATTCGCCCTGAAGGCAGAGAAGCTGGTGACACCGCTTCGAGTGATCCAAGACGGCGTAATCGTAGTCAAAGACGGCAAGATTGAGTTTGTGGGGCAAGAGCAGAACATCTCCGTTCCCGAAGGAATTCCGGTGCAGGACCTGGGCGATAAGATCCTGGCTCCGGGGTTCATCGACATTCACCATCACGGCGCCGTTGGCGAGAGAGCGTCCAACGGAGCGGAAGCGGTCAAGAAGATAGGCAAGTTTCTCCCCAGCACAGGCTGCACGGCGTGGCTCCCCACGGTCAACGCGCTCGAGCATTGCAAAGGCATAGTGGAGGCCATGAAGTCCGGCACAGACGGAGCCGACATCGCGGGCATCCATATGGAGGGACCGTTCCAGGCCCCCAAGAACCTCCCCGGCCGTCCCGAAGTCGACGCCCACCTCAGGAAGCCGGACATAAAGCTTCTTGAGGCGATTCAGGAAGCTGCCGAGGGCAATGTGCGTCTTATGGGAGTAGGCATCGAACTCGAAGGCGCCCTGGAGCTCATCAGGCATATGCGCAAGATGGGCATCGTCCCGTCCGTGGCCCACACCAAGACAGGGTACGAGCGGTTCATGGAGGCGGTGGACGCCGGCCTTACCCACGCCACTCACCTTTACAACGTTATGACCGGCCTGCACCACCGGAGGCCGAACGTTGTTGGCGGCGTACTGACCTGCGATGGAGTCACCACCGAGCTCATAGGCGACGGCGTTCACGTGCATCCCGCTGCCATGGACATCGCGGTAAGGTGCAAAGGCGTGGACAAGATCGCCCTCATAACCGACCAGAGCCCGCTCGCTGGCCTTCCCGACGGCCGGTACGAGCGGCCTGACGGACCCGCGATCATCAAGAAAAACGGCGTTTGCCGCATGGAAGGCTTTGATGAGAGCCAGGACAACACGATGCTCGGAAGCAGCCATACCATCGACCACAACCTGCGCACGATGGTCGGGAAAGTCGGCCTGTCATTGAAGGATGCTCTCACCATGGCAAGCCTCACTCCCGCGCGAATTGTGGGAATTGATAAAGTGAAGGGTAGTTTGGAACCGGGCAAGGACGCGGACATAGTTGTCCTCGGCAGGGGCCTTGAGGTAGAGGCCGCCTACGTCCGCGGCGTCAAACGGTTCTAGCCAGATAGAGAGAGAATAAGCAGTAGCAAAGTAATGGGAGGCGGGATCTGTTGAAGACTAAGACAGTGCTTATCACAGGCACCAGACAGGTAGAAGTCAAAGAGTTCGACATGCCGGAACCGGGTTACGGCGAAGCTATGGTCAAGATTCACACCTGCAACATCTGCACCACAGACTGGCAGCTTTGGACGGGCGCCAGGGCCGGAAGAGCCAAACTCCCGACGGCCCAGGGACACGAGATGGCCGGCGAGATCGTTGCTCTCGGACCCGGGGTCCCCGCGGACCTGCAGATTGGCGACCACGTAGCGTTTGGACACGAGGGTTGCGGCCAGTGCTACTACTGCAAGATCGGCAAGGAGGCAAGGTGCCAGAACAGGATCGGGCGGCTGACTCTCGACGGGCAGTCCGGTTCTTTCGGCATGAGCCAGTACCTCACCGTTAAGGCGAGCAGGCTGTACAAGATGAACCCGGACCTTCCCTATGAAGAAGCCGGCTACCTCGAGCCTTTGGCCACAGCCATTCACGGCTGCAGGCGGCTCCGCATTGAGCCGGGCGAGGACCTCCTAGTAATTGGCGCGGGCAACCTCGGCCTCGTCAACGCGCAGGTGGCGAGGGCTTTTGGCGCCAGAGTTCTGGTCAGCGAGATTCAGGACGAGCGCGTGAAACTCGCCCAGGAACTAGGCTTTGATACCGTGAACCCTGCCAAGGAAGACATCGTTGAGTTCACCAAGAAGTGGGCGGGCGAGAAAGGCATGGATTCGGTCATTCTCGCTGTCGGAGCCACCAAGGCCAACGAGCAGGCGCTTCAGGTCATCGGACTGACCGGCAAGGTCTTGTTCTTCGCCGCCGGATATCCGGCTCCTGAGCTTAAGGTCGACTCCAACACCATCCACTACAGGGAGTGGGAGTTGATCGGAACCATGAGCGCCGCCCCTGAGGACTTCATGCTCTCGGCCAAGTTCCTCAACACCGGTGTGGTGAAGGTCGGCAAGCTCATTTCCTACAGAGTGCCCATTGACGAAGCCCAGCGTGCGTTCGAGCTCGCGGCTACGCCCGGAAACTACAGGGTAGCCCTAAAGATGTGGTAACGACTCCCCGGTGATCCGGGATTTCTTTGGTAGACAGCGCAAAGGGGCCGCCGGGGGGTAAATCCCTCGACGGCCCTTTGTTCCGTACCCGTAGGATTTGGACAGGATCATGCACAGGGAGTAAGACGCAAATGGTCCTTCGGCGCGAAAGGCATTGCCCACGCGCTGGAGAAGGAAATACAAGCGTGATACCGGTACGTGGAAGGCTATAGTTTGAAACTTGGTCAGAACGAAAGGAGCAGGTCAGAGAATGAGTTCACTGGACGAGAAGACTCAGGCCGGAATGGCTCTTCATCCGACGGGGCAGTGGCGCTGCATTCAGGAGATTCCCGAGGCGGTTGAGCTTTTCCTCAAGGGCGAGGCGGGCCAAAGGGCGATCGCCGCGGGCCAGGAAATCGCTAAGCGGTGCATAAACAGGGCGTACTTCTTCGGCAGCGGGACCTCGCACTTTGCCGCTACCGCGGGCGCCTACGCCATGATCGAGCTCGCCGGCATCGACGCGGACTACTACGAGGCCTTCGAGTTGCTCAAATACCGCATGGGCGGGCCAATGGACCATATCGCGGCAGTCGGCTGTTCTCACAGCGGCGGGACCGCGGTCACCGTCGAAGCTCAAGCTCTCGCCCGCAAGTCGGGGGCGCTCAGCATCGCGATGACGGACATAGTCGATTCGCCTCTGGCTAAGTATGGGGAATTCGTGATCGACAGCGGCTCAGGAAACGAACCGGTAGGAGCCAAGACCCGGAGCTTTGTCACCACGGTCGTTCAGGAGTACCTGATGGCCGCGGCCGTGCGGGACGACAAGGCCGCCATTGAGGAGCTCAATAGACTCCCTGGCCTGCTGAAGGACGCTCTGGCGCTGGAAGAGCAGTGCAAAGAGCTGGCCGTAAAACATGCACACTGCAAGAACATATTCATCGTGGGAGGCGGCCCAGCCTGGGTCAACGCGCAGGAACTCGCCCTGAAGTTCAAAGAGTGCGCTCCCGGCCATGCCGAGGGAATGGAAGTTGAGGACGCGCTCCACGGGCCGCTCGCCATGCTCCAGCCCGGAGTCCTGGTCGTCGGTATTTCGACGCCCGGACCGAGCTATGACAAAGTGGCCGACGTGATGAAGGTCGCGGCCGCGTGCGGCTGCTCTGTCGTGAGCATTTCCGACGTTCCGCACCGCATAGAGAACGTGGACAACATCAAGGCGCCTTTCAGAGGCATCCGCGAGCTGTTCGCGGTACCGCTTCTCGCCGTGCCGATGTACATGTTCATGTACTTCAGCGTTCTCGCGAGGGGCTCCAACCCGGATGCCTACAGAAAGGAAGACGAAGCATACCGGAAGGCGAGAGCGTCTATCGCGCCGGTCCACTATTCTCTCAACTAGCACGAAAAGGCCGCCCGTAATGAAGACCGCGGGCGGCCTGCCCAAATACCCGGCAAATGCCGGAAGCAGGAGGTCCAAGATAGATGTTCGCGCTTAAGGCAAAGACGTTGGTAACCCCTTACCGGGTTATTGAAGACGGAGTAGTCGTGGTTGACGGCGAGCAGATCAAGTATGTGGGGTCATCCCAGAATGTCTGCATTCCCGAAGGGTGCGAAGTGACGGATCTCGGTGACAAGATTCTGGCTCCGGGCTGCATTGACATCCACCACCACGGCGCTGTGGGATGCAGGGCATGGACGGCCGAGGGAGTCAAGAAGATCGGCGCGTTCCTGCCAAGCACCGGATGCACTTCCTGGCTCCCGACGGTGAACGATGCCGAGCACTGCCGGCAGATCATGCAGGCCAAGCGTGAAGGCACCGGTGGAGCCGACATCGCCGGTATCCACATGGAAGGGCCCTTCCTGGCACCCAAGAACCTGCCCGGAAAGCCCGAAGTTGACGCTCATCTGAGGAAGCCCGATCTGAAGCTCCTGGAGCAGATCCAAGAGGCGGCGGAGGGCAACGTCCTCCTAATGGGAGTAGGCATTGAGGTCGAGGGCGCCCTGGAACTCATCCGCGGTATGAGAAGGTTGGGGATCGTTCCGTCGGTGGCTCACACCAAGACCGATTACGCGACATTCATGAAAGCCGTGGACGCCGGACTCAGGCACGCCACTCACCTTTACAACGTGATGACCGGCCTACACCACAGGAGGCCCAATGTGGTCGGCGGAGTCCTGACTTGCGACGAAGTGACCACCGAGCTTATCGGCGACGGATTCCACGTCCACCCGGTAGCCATGGATATCGCCATTAGGTGCAAGGGTGTCGGCAAGATCGCCCTCATCACCGACCAGTCAGAACTGGCAGGACTGCCCGATGGGCGTTATGAGCGGCCCAACGGCGTCGCCATCATCAAGAAAGACGGAATTTGCAGGATGGAAGGCTTTGACGAGAAGACCGACAACACTATGGCCGGAAGCAGCCTGACCATTGACCATAACGTACGCACCATGGTCAACAAAGTTGGGCTTTCGCTGAAGGAAGTCTTCACGATGGCCGCCCTCACTCCTGCGACCATAGTAGGTATCAACAAGACTAAAGGCAGCCTTGAGCCCGGAAAAGACGCGGACATTGTGGTCTGGAGCAAAGATCTCGTAGTGGAAGCTGCCTACGTGAAAGGCCAGAAGAGGTACTCGCGCTAACCGGTTGACGTGCGGCCTTGAAACGGAGGCAACTGTCCAATGAGGTTTAAAGGCAAAGTAGCCATAGTGACAGGGTCCGGCCGAGGAATCGGCCGGGCCACGGTCCTGGGAATGGTCAAGGAAGGCGGCAAGTGTTGCGTCACGGCCAGGACCCAGGCTGATGTGGATTCAGTGGTTCGAGAAGTAAAGGCGCTCGGTGGCGAAGCCATTGGAGTGTGTTGCGACGTTGGCGACACCGAGCAGGTCAAGAACATGATAGAGAAGACCGTCGAGGCTTTCGGGCGGCTCGACATCGTGGTAAACAACGCCGCGGGAGGCCATTCGGGACCTCCGCGGAGCAATTCCATCTTGTATGTGACCGAGGAAGACTGGAACGCGGTCATTAATGGGGCGCTTACCAGCGTATACAGGGTATCCCACCATGCGCTTCCCCACATGATCAAGAGCGGCGGTGGCGCGATCGTCAACGTCAGTTCCACCCGGGGGCTTTCCGGAAGGGCCAACGGCGCGGCTTACGGCGCCGCCAAAGCCGGCGTCATCAACTTGACCCGCTGCATGGCCATGGATCTTATGCAGTACAAGATCCGGGTGAACTGTGTGTGTCCCGGTCACGTTTTGAACGAGCATATGAAGGCTACGGCCGATATCCTCGCTAACCCGGACCGGGAGGCCGAGGTCCTGGCCGAGTTCTCAGAGGAAGTCCAGCTCAAGATCAAGCAGAGGGTGGAGTACTACAGGAGCCATCCTGAACAGTTGGCAACTGTGATGGGGAGGGGCTTCGACGGCTATCCTCAGGATCTCGCCAATGCCATCATGTTCCTGGCGTCTGACGATGCCTCCTTCATCAACGGTGAGGTGCTTGTTGTTGACGGCGGTTCCTCGGCAGGCAAGTAAGTTGTTGTTGACTATACCCGGTCAGAGTGGGAGGGGAGAGCTTGGTTTCGCCGGAGAGCGCTTAGTTTCGGTAGGGACCAGGCGGATCTGTGATGACGACTAAACTAGTAGGCGTTGCTGCCGCATCGGGCTTGAGCGCGGGAACTGCCGTTCTCGTCAAGGGAGTTGACGTAAGTCACGCGGGTCGCAAGATCGAGAAGGCTGAGGTTGACGCCGAGATCGCCCGATTTGAGGGCGCCGTAGAAGCCGCGTCCAGAGACCTTGAGCAAATACAGAAGGATATGGCGGCCAAAGTTGGGGAAGCCGAGGCCGAGATTTTTGGCGCTCAGGCCATGATGGTTCGCGACCCACAACTGGCCGAGACTGTCCAGGAGAACATCAGGACAGAACTGGTATCTGCCGAGAGAGCCGTCCTATTGGCCGCCGAAGCCCAGGCGAAAATCTTCGAGAGCATGGAAGACGAGTATTTCGCCGCGAGGGCCGCGGACATGAGGGACGTAGGCACTCGGCTGGTTAAGTGCCTATTAGGCGTAAGCGACTCCGGTTTGCCCAGGAACCTGGAGGAAGGTTCCATAATCGTCGCCCGCGATCTTGCTCCGTCGGACACGGCAGCTATGGACATCCACAAAGTGTCCGCTATGGTGCTGGACAAGGGAGGCAAGACGTCCCATGTGGCCATTTTGGCCAGGTCGCTGGGTATTCCGGCCGTAGTCGGGCTGAATGACGCGACAACTCACATCCAAGCGGGGGATACCCTGTTGGTCGACGGCGATGCCGGCGAAGTGACGGTCAATCCAACCGACGATGTGTACAACGCCTTCAAGGTGCGTCTGGAAGCCCAAGCCAGGAAGAAGAGACAGTTGAGCCTCTTAAGGGAGCTTCCTTCTGTCACGAAAGACGGGCGCAAGGTTGAGCTGGCGGCTAACATCGGCGGCGAAGATGAGGTCCAGATGGTGATTGACGCCGGAGCTGAGGGCGTCGGACTGTTCCGGACCGAGTTCATGTTCATTCAAGTCGACCAGATGCTGACAGAAGAAGAGCAGTTCCAGATCTACAAGAAAGTACTGTCCGGGCTTGCGCCTCGTCCTGTGGTCATTCGCACGCTGGACGCCGGAAGCGACAAGGAACTGCCCTACCTCAACATGCCCAAGGAGGAGAACCCGTTCCTTGGACTTAGGGCCATCAGGTTGTGCCTGCAGGAAAAGGAAAAGATCTTCAGGCCTCACTTGAGGGCTTTGCTAAGGGCGTCAGTCTACGGAAAGCTCAGGATCATGTTCCCCATGATCGCCTCCCTACAGGAGCTTAGGGAGGCCAAGGCGGAACTGGAGAAAGCCAAAGCCGAACTCCTCGCCGAGGGGATTCCGGTAAGCGAAGACTTGCAGGTAGGTATCATGGTGGAAGTCCCGTCGGCGGCTGTGTGCGCCGACCAGCTGGCGGCCGAGTGCGACTTCTTCAGCATCGGCACCAATGACCTGGTCCAATACACCATGGCGTGCGACAGGGGCAACGCCGCGATATCGTACCTGAGCGACTTCTTCTATCCCGGTGTCTTGAGGCTCATCGCGAGGACAATCGAAGAGGGCCACAAGAAAGGCATTTGGGTCGGCATGTGCGGCGAGATGGCGGGTTCGCCCGCGGCCATTCCCCTCCTGCTCGGGATGGGGATAGACGAACTAAGCATGGCGACCGGTTCTGTGCCGCAGGCTAAGGCGATCATACGGAATCTGGACATGGCCAAAGCCAAAGAGGTCTGGGAGCGTGTCAAGGACATGACGTCCAATACCGAGATACGCGCCTACCTTGAGGGCGTAGCCGAAGAGCTGGTTAGAGATATAGGCAAGTAGGCCGGGCGAGGGGCCTAACGGCAGGCCCGTGGTTCCTTTTGCCGGTGGCTCTTTCCGGCTGGTCTTCTTACGGACAGGTTCTTGGAGATTCTTCGCCATCAAAACCGGTATCAAAGGGAGTGAGGGCTGTGCCGCCGGAGACGGTTCGCCTGGGATTGATGGGTTTCGGCTATATCGGCAAGATTCACATGATGGGAGCGCGCAACGCTCCCCTCTGTCTTGACTCCGAGCCCGTGCGGGTTGAGTATGTTTCCATCCTTACTACGCACCCGGAAACCGCGGGACCGCTGGCTCGCTATTATGGAGTGAAACGGGTTTACACCGACATTGACGAATTCTTGGACGATCCAGAACTCATGGGCGTGGACATCTCCACGCCCAATTCTCTTCATGCTCCCCAGGTATACGCTGCGTTGAAGCGCAATCTGCCCGTATACTGCGAAAAGCCCCTTGGGCTCAACTACGCCGAGGCCAGGCAGATGGCTTTGGCCGTTAAAGAGCGCGGGGTTCCAAGTCTGGTGCCAATCGGCAGCCGTTTGGCTCCCGCCATGTTGAGGGCCAAGGCGTACATCGAGTCGGGCCTCATAGGCGACATTTTGACCGCCCGGGCCCACCTCTTCCACTCAAGCTACCTGGACGCCGAGCGGCCCACCAGTTGGCGGCTGCAGAACAGCTACTCAGGCGGCGGCGCTATGGCTGACCTCGGAATCCACGTTATCGACAGGCTAAGGTACCTGGTGGGCGACGTTACGCGGGTGAGCGCTAAAACCCGGACGTTCATTGCCGACCGCCCGACCACGAAGGGTTCCAAGGAACGGATCCCGGTGGACGTGGATGATTGGGGCTGCGCTCAACTGGAATTCGCGAACGGCGCGTCGGGAGTCGTGGAAGCCTCGCGAATATCCAGCGGGCGAGATGGGACCCAGGTAGAGGTTTTCGGCACCAAGGGTTCCATTACAATAGGCGAAGGCGAATGGCCGACGGTCCACTTGTTTGACGTTCATACGGACTATAGAGGTTTGGCCGTTGAGCTGGACCCGGTCAAACGGGAACTGCTGTCCCTGTATCCGGGATCCAAGATGTCCATGGGCGGCATGGTCAACATGCATATGGTGTACGTTTTAAGATTTGGGCTGTCGGTCTTGCGGAACGAGTTCACGTTCCCGGGCGCGCCCGATTTTGAGGAGGCGGCGGCTGCCCAGGAGGTGCTAGAGGCGGCGTACAGATCTTCCGCTCAGGGCGGGGCTCCGGTGGATTTGCCGCTGCCGTAAGTCTTAGAGTGCCGCCGCGGCGTTTTGGGCGGAGGGTTCGTGATCGGGGCGCCCGTCGGAACTCCCGTATGAGCCGCGGCCGGTCAGAACAACACAGAGAAACGGAGCGAAAGAAAGATGCCTGTGAAATACCTGTGGCAGGTGCCCAGCACCCATCAAGACGCATTGCCTGCCCCAAAGAACTATCAGGTGGTTTTCACTCCTCAGAAGGACCCGGATGTCGGGGACTTGACGTTTATGGTGGTCAACCTCTATCCGCACGGGGGGACCACGGGAGTTCACATCCATCCTGACGGCGACGAGCTCATCTTCGTTGAAAGCGGCCACGGAGTGGGTGTGGAAGGCGACACCGAGTTCGAGCTTCACCCGGATACCGTAGTCTACGCCCGCAAGGGTGTAAAGCACGGGATGACCAACACCAGCGATCAGACCATGCGTCTCCTGTGCTTCTTCGCGCCTAAGATGAGCGACGAGCGGGTGAAGAGCCTTACTGAGAACGCGACCGTGAAGTGGACGGGCGTAGGCAAGTAAGTAGGTCGTGACTTCATTGCCCGCGACACCGGCGGGTTGATAGCCACGGTGCGAATGTTCGCTTCCGGAGTCAGAAGACCGAGTTGAGGGCCCTCGTCTATGCCACATACCAGTGGAGGACGAGGGCCTACATATGTTCGAAACGCCGGAGGACTTTGCCCAGGACGCGTCATATATAGTCATATATTATTGGTGGAAAGAGATATCTTGAAAGCACTGGTCGCCTTCGTACGGCTTTCGCTTGACGCCGGCGGCTGTTGCTTAAGCCGCATGAAGATATCGCCGGGGGGAGGCGACGTGGTTGGGTACCCCAGAGAATAATACCGCTCTATTCAAGTGTTCCGTGCGTTTCCAGGCGGCTGACCCTGGCGGCGTCTCGCTCGTAAGCGGTACCGGCGAGGCCCGTCTATTCGAGGAGGAACTTCAAGTCTGGCCCCAGTTCGGTGATCCTTGCGTGTACCCGTATAGGGATGTTCTGGAGGTTCAAGACTCCGACTATCGCGTTAAGGTCACCCTCGAGTCGGGCGAGTTCCTGGAGCTTCGGGAGTTGGGCTACCGTTACGAGGACTTTACCCGCGAGCTGCGGCGCCTTCGCAGCGAATTGATGATTAAGGACATGCTGATGTCCGAGTCCTTGCTCAAGGACGAAACATCGCGTGAACTGCCCGGATTTCGGGGCGTTTACCGATCCGCTGCGCCGGCGGGGAACCCGGAAGAGTGCGAAGTCAGGCTGTATGTCTCCGCGCTGGTCATAATCCCCAGGTCTTCCGACCCTGTGAGGATCCCGTACTCCGAGATATCTTCCGCGCAGGCTGAGGATTACTCGTTGGCGCTGGCCACCGAGTCCGGACAGTCGTACGAGTTCT
>DULO01000117.1 GCA_012840345.1 Candidatus Fermentithermobacillaceae bacterium | reverse complement strand
TTTTCTGCTGCTCATGTGAAGCAAATCACACTTCCATACGGAGATATACGGAGGTGGGGCACCTATTCCCTGCTTCTTAGCAAGAATTCTTATGTTCTCATGTTTTAGCAAAGCAGGATTGACCACCCATGCAGCAATGTACATAAGAAGTGAACGAGCGGAAGAAGTCAATGAGGAGAACAACATTGTTCGAGCTAGCTAATGATGGTTGTCGGTCTCATAGCACCACTTGGCGATTTCTGCGATCAGTTCCAACGGGAGCGGCTTGCTATATGGAAACTGCACAGTGCCTTTGCTGGCCTTATACTCCTTGAGCCTGTCGCTGAAAAACTCTATCGCCTCTTCTCCGGGATAAAGCCCAAGGTGCTTCTTGGACGCCGCGAAGTGAATGATGTTGTGCTTCTTCCAATAGGTCGGCATACCCCATGAGATCCGCTCCTCTACGTCGGGGAGCGCTGTCCTAATCGTATTCCGCACCTGTCTCAGCAGTGGCTGAATGTCATCCGGCTGCGCGGCAATGTAGGCATCAACCGTTTTCGGCGGCTCGCCGCAGGAATGGTTTTGATTCGTGTTCTTGAACTCACGGCCGCACTTGGGGCACCGCCACATTACTTCGCACGCTCCTTCAGAGTCACAAAGACTATGTCACCAGGCTGTTTGCCTATCTTAGCGCGGATATCCTTCCTTAGTCCAATGATGTGGCACGGAGTACCCATCCTTACGACCTGTCCGTCGTAGGGCTCGCCATCAAAAGTAGCGTGCACAAGGACCCGCCCTTTGCCAAACTCCGCCTTTACATCGAAGGGGACCTCAATATACGCGCCATCGATGTCAGGGACTTTCTTAATCTCGGCGGTAAACTCATAGGTCTTGGGGTTCATCAGTGGTACCTCCCAGACGGAGAAATGGTTGCCCCCGCTGCCGGGCACTTAGGCATCGATCGGTGTAGGGCCTCGACAGTGCCGAGCCTCGGACATAAACTGAGGCCGATCCCACTCCCTAGCCTTTTCTACACGCAAAAGGCCAATCCCTCGGGCCAAGCGTCAGTCACTGGCCAGACTCCCAACCCCTCGCTGCGAACGTCCAGTCTATCGGCAAGTCGCGGCTAGTCCTTGCAGCCCCGAGCATCGGTACGTTTTTCGGACGCTTGGAGTGACGATGGCCCGGCTGAAGGCACGGTTTCAATGACCCGTACGCTTTTCGAACGCTTCCAGCAACGACGATTCGGTAGGCGCAACTGTTTTGAGAACGCGTCCGTTTACCGGACGCCGGGGGGACGGACGATTCGGTAGGCGCAACTCTTGTGGCGATCCGTCCTCTTTTCGTACGCCTGGAGGACGGACGATTCGGTACGCGGCACAGTCCCGTCCATCCGTCTGTTTTTCGAACGTCTGATAGGTCGACAATTCGCCTAGAGGCACGATTTCTGCGACCCGTACGTTTTTCGAGCGCTTCGAGCAACGGCAATTCGGCAAAGTGAACCTGTTTTTGGAACACGTATGTTTTCCTAACGCCTGAAGAACCGACGGTTCAGTAGGCGCAGTCGTCGTGAGAATCCGTCCGTTTTCGGGACGCCCGGAGGAGGGACGATTCAGCAGGAGCAACTGTTGTGGCGATCCGTTCACTTTTAGAACACACCAGGCAGTTACGAGTCGGCTGGTGCAACTGATATGGGAACGCGTCCGTTTTTCGGACGCCTGGAGGAGGGACGATTCAGCAGGAGCAACTGTTGTGACGATCCATCCACTTTCCGGACGCTTGGAGGACTGACGATTCAGTAGGCGGCATGGTTCTCGTTCATCCATACGCTTATCGGACGCCTGACCGGCGCAGGATTCCATCGGAGGCACAGTGCCCAGCGACCCGTACGTTCCTCGCACGCTTGAACGACAGCACCAACGAGCACGCTGGCGCTCAAGTCATATGAGCTTAAGGTCATTCTCCGGCGTAGTACCAGATATTGCGGCAAGGGAAAAAGGGAGGGCCGGGTCCCGGCCCCCCGCTATGGTCCGTCTACAACTTCCCGTAAAGTATGGGCAACCAGACACAAGAAGGATAGTCCTTCCCGTGGTAGATCTTCTGGGTGGCGATGACCGGCTTAGGGTCGGTATAGGGATCGATACCCGTGTTTGTGTTCGGAAAGAACGTAATGTAGTCTGCCGAGCATATATCTACCCTGATTTTGTGGCCGGGCGGAAACACGTGACCGGCAAAGTGCAGGTAGATGTGATACTTCTCTACCTTGCCCGGAGTGAGCAGCGAAGACGGCTCGTCCGGCCAGTTCCTAAACTCAGCCCGAATTCCGTTTTGGGAAATTGACCTGGCAACCCCCTTTTCGTCGACATCGGAAACAGCCACAAAGAAATCCGTGTCAACGGCGCTTGAAGACGCGTAGAACTCGGCGGATATGTTGCCCGCCACCGCCACCGGTTCGGTAAGTACCGGACTATCGTACACCAGGCGGTCCTGCCGGGACTGGAGCTCATTTAGCACAGTTGGTTCAAACTCGCCTTCGCCGCGGGGAGAGTTCTCGGGATCGTAGACGTACGAGTCGAATCCGTTATCCGGCGAGGGAGCGGTCAGGAGGCGTCCGTCACCGTGCATCGAGTTCGCCCTGCCGTCGCTGTGGAGATAAAGGGCCGTGAGGGTAGATTCCACCGGACTCCAGTCATCCGAATAGTGCCACCGGTTCTCCCCATAGCCGCCCATGTAGTACGTCGCCCGGGGCTTCTGGTCCTCCCCGTTGGGTATGCCCTTCAGGTAGCGGTCAAACCACCGGATAGTCCTCGTGTCAAAATCGTAGTCAATGGCGTTGTCTCCGTATTCCATGTCCCTGCAATCGCGGAAAGCGTTTAGCTGATGGGGCCAGGGGCCGATTATGATCCGGCGGCCCGGGGTATCGTTGGCCGTCAGGAACCTCCAAGTCTCCTGCACCCCCAACGCGTCGCCATCGTGCCACCCTGAAATGATGAGCATCGGGACCTTCACGTTCTTGGCGTGAGCGGTATTGTTGCAGTGCTCCCAAAACTCGTCATATCTATAGTGCTTTGCCCAGATATCCCACGGACCGGAACGCTTGCCGATGATCTGGGTAGGTATCTCGGTGATGGGACGTACCTTGACGGCCTTGTCCGGGTCTATAGTCTCTCCACGGAACACCCCGTAATCTACCCGGTTGGATACCGACTGCGCCAGCGTCCAACACAGAAGCGGCCATGAACACACCGCTCCTCCGCGGCGTACAGTATCCATGAAGAAAGGCGACCCCACGTTTACCTCGCTGATCACGGTCTTCAGGTTCGGATGTCCGCTAGTGGCCGCTGCGGTGGCAGTGTAGCCGAGGTAGCTGGCCCCCCACATGCCGATGTTTCCGTCGGACCACTCCTGGGCCGTAATCCAACTGAACAGGTCGTAGGCGTCATCCCGCTCATAGTAGAAGGGTACAAGCTCGCCGTCGGAATCCGATCTGCCGCGGACGTCCTGAATGACAAAAGCGTAGCCGCGGTTCACCCAGTGAGTGGTGCGATGAAGGTCCCTGGCCTTTCCGTAGCATGTACGGATGACAATAGTCGGGAACTTCTGACCGGGCGCGGCGCCTGACGGGAGAAATACCTCGGTCGCCAGCTTGACCCCATCGCGGGTGGTTACCCAATGGTTTCCCAGCGGGCGGATCCCGTACTCGGCTTTGGAGAGCAGTGGATCGTCATATTTGGTGAGGGGGGTGACGGCCTCATGCCCCTCCAAAATCAGCATTTCGCTGGAGATCCTGCCGGGCATGATGAAGGCGATTACCTTGCCGTCCAGTGTCACGACGTCCATCACGGGCGGCTCGCCCCTCTGAGCCCACAAATAGGCGGTTACTTCCCTGCCTCCCACCTTCCCGGTAAGCGGCAGATAGCGGTTATACCTCTTGCCGGAAGACAGGGTGACTTTTTCCCCCGTCCAACTGGCGTTTGTGTAGTCGGAGAGGCTATCGTACAGCTTCTGGAAGTCGAAAAGGGACTCCTTCATTTGCTTTTCAAACGGGATCTCCTTAAGCTGCACACGCGTCTGCAAGTCAACAGCGCACCACTTGAGCCGCTTCTCGTCGAAGATGAACTTGCCCTCGTACACGCCGGATCTGTAGTGTGAAAATGTTTTGCCCTTGAGATAGTGGTCCATCGCGGGCGCCTCCTATTCCGAAAGACTATCGTAGTTCCAACATCGAACGGTGTGTCCGCCGCCCAGGTCATTCATAACCGGGTTGTGGTTGTGGCACTGTTCCGTCGCGTAGTTGCATCTGTCCGCGAAACGGCAAGCATCCTTGGGGTTGATCGGCGAAGTGATCTCTCCGCGCAGGAGGATGCGCTTTGTCTTTTTCTCCAAGCTCGGCACCGGGATAGCGGACAAGAGGGCCTGTGTGTACGGATGGCGCGGGTTGGCGAACAGCTCCTTGGCCGGGGCTTTTTCCACCGCCTGACCCAAGTACATGACCAGGATATCGGTGGAAATGTGTCTCACCACCGACAGATCGTGGGTGATGAACATGTAAGTGTAGCCGAACTGTTGTTGCAGACGCTTTAGAAGGTTCAGGATCTGAGCCTGGATAGACACATCCAACGCCGAAACCGGTTCGTCGCATACGATGAACTCGGGCTCCAAAGCCAGGGCCCGGGCAATGCCGACTCGCTGGCGCCGGCCGCCGTCCAACTCGTGAGGATAGGCATTGACCAGCCGTTCGGCCAGCCCTACGACCTCCATGAGTTCGTACGCTCTTCTTTCCAGTTCCTTCTTGCTCGAATACATGTTGTGGATTAGGAGCGGCTCAGTGATGGTGTTGTACACCGTCTTTCGGGGGTTCAGGGACGAAAACGGGTCCTGAAAGATAATCTGAACCCGCTTGCGGTGTTCCTTTAGCGCCTTGCCTTTAAGGCGCAGGATGTTTTCGCCATTGAACAGGATCTCACCGTCGGTGGCGTCCGTGAGCCGGGTCACGAGGCGCCCCATGGTGCTCTTTCCACACCCTGATTCTCCGACTACGCCAATGGTCTTGCCTTTGTCGATAGTGAAATCCACGCCATCGACAGCGTGGAGCATGCCTCCGGGGGTCTGAAAGTACTTCTTTAAGTTCTTGACTTCAACATAATGCTCCGACACTGTTTAAACCGCCCCCTTCCGTAACCCGGTAGCCCTGAGCTTGTTTTCGTACAAAAGGCAGCGTACGCGATGCTCCTCGCCCGGCAAAACGGTCACTGCCGGCGTCACCTCGGTGCACAGCGGCTCCCTGTACTTACACCTGGGATGAAATCGGCAGCCTGTGGGAAGGGCGGTCGGGTCCGGCATGAGCCCTTCTATTTGGGCCAAGAACTCCACATCCTCGTCTATCTTCGGAATTGATCCAAACAACCCAACCGTGTACGGATGCGAAGGGTTCAAGTAGATGTCCCTCAGTGTCCCGCTTTCGAGAATCTCCCCGGCGTACATGATGGCAACCTTGTCGCAGATCTCGGACACGACGCCGAGATCGTGGGTGATCATAATCATCGAGGTGCCCAACCGCTCGCGCAGTTCCTTCATCATGTCCAGCACCTGCGCCTGGATAGTCACGTCAAGCGCCGTGGTCGGTTCGTCCGCTATGAGGAGCTTGGGGTTGCACGCCAGCGCTATGGCGATCACAACTCGCTGCTTCATGCCGCCGGAAAACTGATGGGGGTACTCGTAAGCCCGCTCCGCGGGGATGCGTACCAGTTCCAGCATCTCGATGGCTCTCGCGATCGCCTCGCTGTCCGATAGGCCCTGGTGATTGGCGATGGTCTCCGCTATTTGGTCCACTACCGTCAGCACCGGGTTTAGCGCGGTCATGGGGTCCTGGAAGATCATAGAGATCTCTTTGCCGCGGTACGTGCGATAGCTTTCCTCGTTGAGGGTAAGCAGGTCGGTACCGTTGTAGATGATTTGGCCCTGTACTATCCGGCCGGGAGGACTGTCCACCAAACCCATAATGGATAGAGCCGTGGTGGTCTTTCCGGCGCCGGTTTCCCCCACCAACCCTAGAGTTTCTCCTCGGTTAAGCGACAGGTCCAAGTGGTTTATCGCGTGCACTATTCCGTCGCTGGTCTCAAACTGGACAACCAGATCGCGAATGTCGAGGAGTTTTTCTGTGCTCGGGCTCTGCTCTTTCACTGGCATTTCCCCCCTTAATCTTTCATCCTGGGATCCAAGGCGTCCCTTAGGCCGTCGCCCACCAGGGTCAGGGCTATGATGGTGATGACGATGGCGATACCGGGAAACGCGGTAATGTGCCAAGCGTCTCGGATAAACGCTCGCCCGCTGGAAAGCATGGCCCCCCATTCGGGGTCGGGAGCCTGGATACCGAGGCCGATGAAGCTGAGCCCGCTGATGGTCATAATGCTGCCCGGAATGCTCATGACAAAACTCGAGATGATCGGGCTCACGGCGTTAGGCAGGATATGGGACACTATCACCCGCAGATCGCTGGCGCCCAGAGCGCGCACCGCGTCCACGTATTCCAGGTCTTTGATTTTCAACACTTGTGCCCTGATAAGCCGCGCCTTGCCCGGGATGAAGCCAACGCTGACGGCGAGAGTCAAGTTAATCACTGTGGGTTTCATGATGCTGACCAGCGTTATCATCAGCAGCATGGAAGGAATCGCCATAAATATGTCCAACCCGCGCATGATCCAACTGTCCCACTTGCCGCCGTAGTACCCCGCGATGGCGCCCAGCGCCGTGCCGATTAGGGCCGCGATGGCTACCGACGCCATACCCACGAAAAGCGAGTATCGTCCGCCCCAGATAATCCTCGCGAAAATATCGCGCCCCAGTTCATCGGTACCAAGCAGCTTGCCCTCCGCAGGAAACTTGGCGCGCTCTTGCTTGTTAACCTTGATCACGTCGGTCTCGTAGTCAATGTACAACGGTGCGGCCAGACAACTCACTAGGATTATCGCGAGAAGAACCATTCCAATGACGGCGGTGGTATTCTTGCGGAGGCGCAACCAGGCGTCGGCCCATAGACCGCGTCTTTTTCTGGCCTTCCCGGTCGGCTCTTTGATTATTGCGGGTTCGGGAACGTTAGTCTGTGCCATTTCACGCCCGCGCCTCCTTTGGCTTTTGGGCCTTCGGCTTTACGTAGTTGGACCTAATCCGGGGATCGATGACCGCATAGGACAGGTCGGTAAGCAGGTTGGCAAGCGCGATAATCACCGCCGCTATAATGACTCCCGACATGATCGTGGGGATATCTTTTTGACGAAGCGCGTCAACCATCAATTTTCCTAGTCCGTTGATCCCGAACACTGTCTCGATGATAACGGAGCCGCCGACGCATTGCCCTATCGCCATGCCCACGGAAGTCACTATCGGGAGCATGGCGTTTTTAAGCGCGTGTTTTCGCAGGATCCGGCCATAGGGAAGCCCTTTGGCGCGGGCGGTGCGAATGTAGTCCTGCCTGATGACGTCCAACATAGAGGCCCGCGTCAGGCGCGAGTTCGTCGTCCATCCGGCCACGGAAAGGCAAATAAGCGGCATAATACTGGCCTGCACGCTTTCCAGTCCGTTAGACGGCAACCAGCCGAGCTTGACCGAAAACAGGATTATCAACATCAGGCCCAGCCAAAAACCGGGCATAGCGGCCAGGACAAGAGTCACGACGCGCATCACGTTATCGAACACCGAGTTTTGATTGACGGCCAGCATAATGCCCAATGGAATGGACACGATGAGGATCAGAAACAGGGAGCCGAAAGACAGCAACAAGGTATTTGGCAAACGAATGCTCATCATCTTAAGGACCGGCTGTTTTGTGGTGTATGAAGTGCCAAAATCCCCGGATACCACGTTTCCCATATATCTCAGATACTGGACGATCATCGGGTCGTTCAAGCCCAGCTGCTCCCGCATCATGGCCAGTTCCTCCGGTTTGGCGCCAACGCCCAAGATCATCTGGGCGGGATCGCCGGGACTCAGAGAAAGGAGGGCGAACACCAAGAAGGTGACCCCGATGAGTACCGGGATAATCTGCAGCAACCTGCTTAAAATGTATTTGCTCATGGCTTCCCCCTCTTGACCCATGGTGTAATCGGATATTTCGGGACAGGCCGCCGCGGGTTTCGCGGCAGCCCGTCCAGTTCAACCAGATGTCACGCTTACTTGAAGTAGGCGTTTCGGAAGGAATAAACCGAGCTCCCGTAGATGCGTACCCCTTCCAGGTCCTTGTCCATAGCGAAAATCGCCATGTTGCTGAAGGTCGGGATAATGGGTACTTCCGAAGCCGCGATTTCCTGAACCTCTTGAGCCGCGGCTTTCAGGGTTTCCTCGTCGGGAGCGGCCTTCGCGATGTCATACAACTCATCGCAGCGGGCGTTCTCGAAGAAAGAGATGTTGGAAGAACCGAAACTGCCGCTCCAGTAGTTCTCTATCGCGGTCAGGGGGTCTCCCGTAGTGTTGTTCCACGAGCCGGCCAACATCTGGTACTCTCCGTTCGCCATGCCCTCCAAGAACACGCCGAACTCCAGATTCCTTATCTCCATCTCGACGCCGATGCTCTTCAGATCCGCCTGGTAGGCTTCCATTACCGCGGAGTTGCCTCCGTAGATCCACGCCTCGAATTTAAGAGGGTTGTTCGGGCCGTATCCCTCCGCCTCCAAGAGCGCTTTGGCCTTTGCCAGGTCGAACTTGGGCATGTTCGGGGATTCGTAGTACGTGCTGAACATGGGCGGAGTCATGCTGTATATTACTGTGGCGCCGCCTTGGACCTCAGCAAGGCCTTCCCTATCTGTGGCATAGGCCATGGCGAGACGGACGTTCTTATTATCGAACGGGGCTTTCTTGTTATTCATGGAGATAAACGCCGTGTTGGTGGTCTTTTTGGAGACGACCTTCACCTTTTCGTTCTTCTCCGCCCGCTCCATGTCCTGATAGCTGATGGTGGCAAACTGCGCCTCTCCGGTCTCTAGCGAAATGTACCGGTTGGCGACCTCCTCGATGACTTTGAAGGTCAGGTGTTTAATCGCGGGTTTCTGGAACGGGTAGTCTTCCCACGCCTCAAGCTCGAGCTTGTCCCCCGGAACGAAGTTCTTGACCTTATAGGGGCCCGTTCCGATTGGCTTGTTGGCGTAGTCCTCACCCACGCTTTCGCAGTAGGCCTTGTTGTACACGTGGGCGGCGCCCATCAGAGCCCTAATGGTGGAACTGTTCGGTTCGACCAGCGTAATGGTTACCTCTTTGGGGCCGGTCGCCTCAACCTTATCGATATTGGACATGAAAGAGGCACACTTGGGGATATCGCGCAGACGCTCGATTGAGAAGATCACGTCCTCGATCTCGAGCGGGTCGCCGTTGTGGAACACAAAACCGTCGCCCACGGTGAACTTGAACGTCTTGTTGTCCACTTGCTCCCAGGAAGAAGCTACCGCGGGCTCAAAGTTGAAATCCTCATCCACGGCTATTATGTAGTCGTAGATGTGACTTGTCGCGATTGTAACGTTGGTCGAGTTAGCGAACGCGGCGTCCAAGGTGTTTCCGATGCTGGAAAAAGCGACGAACAGGCTGTCGCGTTCGGCAGTTTCGGGAGGCGCCTTCGGAGCGCAACCCGCCAGACCCACCGAAACGCAGACAGTCAAGACCAGTGCGATCATCAGTTTTCTCATCTTGTGTGCGTACTGCCTGCCTGACCGGCAGTACCCTCCTTTCTTGTTTGTTACGGTTTGCCCGTAAGTACGTTCCGTCCTACCAACCCCTAACTGACAGCACCTCCTTTTTGTCCTGACGTGCTGATGCCCCTATTTGCAGACCTCACCAAACACGCGCAGCCAGTTGCCGCCGATGATCTTCTTGATGTCGGCATCGCTGTAGCCGCGAGACAAGAGACCCGCCGTGACGTTGCCGAAATCGCGGTAGTCCCTTATGCCGTGGACGTACTCGGTAGACGGGCCATCCCCGGGCTTGAAGCCGATCGTGTGGGCGACGTGCTTCTTGAAGGCGAGCGCCATCCATTTTGTCTGGGGCATGGGCCAGTCCGTCCCTATGCCAACGTGGTCAACGCCCACCAACCGGACCACATAGTCTATATGGTCGAGAAAATGCTCTATTGTGGTATTCTTGGGATCTTCCGCGATGAACCACGGCATGGCAAATATGCCGACCACCCCGCCGGTCGAGGCGATGGCCTTCAGTTCCTCATCGGACTTGCAGCGTGCATGGGGGTACACCTTTTCCGCGCCGGTATGAGACGCAATGACGGGCGCCTTGGAGTATTTGCAGGCGTCCAAGGTAGTCTGTCGCCCGCAATGGCCGGTGTCCACGATGATGCCCAGTTCGTTGCACTTGGCTACGAACTTTATCCCGAAGTTCGACAACCCGGCATCGTTCGGCTCCATGCACCCGGCGCCGATCAGGTTGTGATTATTGTAAGAAAGCTGCTGCACCCTCAGACCGAAGTCGTAAGCGAGTTCCAGAAGGCTCAGGTCCTTGCCATAGCCCATGGTTTCTTGGCTGGTCACGATACCCGCCTTCAGGCCTTGCTCATGGGCACGCTCAATCTCCTCGGCGTGCCGCACCTTCAGGAGCCACGGCTTATGGTCAAACTCACATTGGATTTCCGCCATGCTCCGCAGAAGCGAATCTTTGTCAGTGACGCTGAGTTGTCGGCAGCCGGCCGTGATACCGCTCTCGTACCAGCACTCTTTGTAGAGGTCGGAAAGGCGACCGTCCGTGAACCATTTTCGGATTGTGTAGGTCGCATACCTTACTTGCGCTACCTCATCATGAGGATGCTGCTCTTGAGCCAGCTCAAGCAACTCTTCCTCCAAGCTCTCCGGCAACGCGTACGTTCCTATCGGGCCCTGAAACAACATGTCTATGACGATGCTCTCGTCGTGCAGTGCCTTGGCGTGACGCTGCTCTTGTTCGGTAAGCCCGAAATCATACGGAATCATAAAACGCCCTCCTTTCGCCTAACCCAAGGTTTCCGCCACATAGTCAGCGACGAAATCCGCCACGATAAGGTCTTCTATGGCTTGTCCCAACGCTTCGAAGATAGTGACATCAGTGTCCTTCTCTCTGCCAGGCAGCCTACCGGACAGGAGTTGGCCGATTTCACCCAGGATATGAGCCTCGGTGATCGCGCCGTCTCGCACCGCCAGCAGATAGTCTCCCGCTTCGGCGAGGACGGCGGGCTTCCAGTCAACGTAGAGGCGCCCGAGCGCCATCAAGTCGGACGAGATTTCGCGAGCATTGGGCGAGCACGCCCCGACGGCGTTTATATGGGTGCCGGGCTTTACATCGGCCGCCGAAAGGATTGGTTCCCTGGATGGCGTCAAAGTGCAGATGATATCGGCGTCGGACGTCGCTTCCTTCGCGCTGGAGCAGGCACGAACCGGCAAGCCGGTCTTGCGGCTCATCTCGTCCGCGTAACGAGCCGCGGCTTCGTGGCGGATATCCCACACCGTGACTTCCTGGAGCTCCCTGATTAAGCGTAAGGCCTCCAGGTGCCGCCTTCCCTGCAGTCCGGCGCCCAGTATGGCCAAACGGGACGCATCTGGCCTCGCCAACACGTCAGTAGCTGCCGCGGAGACCGCCGCCGTGCGTATTCCCGTGAGAGACTCGGCATCCACGATGGCTTTCAGGCAACCCGTCTCGGACTCGAACACCAACATCTGCCCCTGGTGCGACGGGATGCCCTTCCGGTAGTTCTCCGGAAAAACCGCCAGCACTTTCACTCCGGCGACCTTGCGGGAAGCCATGTACGCAGGCATCATGCCCAGCACATTTTGACCGTACAAGGGAAGCACCGGCCTGACGATTTGTTTCGCGTCTCCGTTGGAAAGGGCGATCAACGCGTCCCTCATAAGCCCGATGCACCGCCGCATATCCAGAGACTGTTCCACCTGCGTTTTGTCAATTATTCGCATGCGTCGAAATTGCCCTCCGTTTTGCGCTAAATAATAAGCCCGCCCACCAAGGGGCGGGGGTTCGTCCGCGGTGCCACCCTAGGAATACGGAAAGACCGTACCACTCGATTCCGGTACCCGAAAGTCCTGATACCGTAGCCAAATAACGGTGGCAACCGTCCAGACCTACTCATGATTTCAGCCGGCGACTCGAGGGACCATTCACCGGTATCCGGTTGGGAGACTCGCACCAAAAACGTCTCCCTCTCTGAAACCAGACACTTCCGGGTACTCTTCCCCTTCATGGTCTTTTGGAGCATGTTATTCTCGACGCTAAAACGTGTCAAGGACATTCCGTTCATGCCTCCGGTCTGCCGGCGTTTTCCTAGGCTAGGGGCCTCAGCTTGGCGGTAAAGTGCCGGAGCACCTTTGGCTGCCACACGATCTCATAGCCTTTCACCTGCTTGGCGCGCTTCTGGACGTTGACGATCGCTTGCGCCACCAAATCTATATGCGCCTGTGTGTATACTCTTCGAGGCAGGCAAAGGCGGGTAAACTCCATTTCGCTTTCCGGCTGTTCACCGGTGACAGGGTCCGGGTCTAGCATGTACGACCCGACATCACACCCGCGAATTCCCGCCTCCAAATACAGCTCCAGCGCCAGCGCCTGTCCGGGAAATTGATAGTAGGGTATGTGGGGTAACACTCTCTTGGCGTCGACGAAAACCGCGTGTCCGCCCACAGGGTACTGGAACGGCACCCCCGCTTCTCGCAAAAGCTCTCCCAGATACTCCACTTGGCCTATGCGATAACGCAGGTAATCGAAATCCGTCCCTTCGTACAGGCCCACGGCGATCGCCTCAAGGTCCCTTCCGGCCAGGCCGCCGTAAGTCACGAAACCCTCGTAGGGAACAGTGAGCGCCTTCACTGCGTCGAACAGTCTCTCATCGTCTTTGATGCCGATGAGTCCGCCCATGTTCACTATGGCGTCCTTCTTCGCCGACATAGTAAACGCGCTGGCATAACTGAAAGCCTCGCGCGTGATCTCGATGATGGATTTATCGGCGTAACCGGGCTCCCGGGTCTTTATGAAATAGGCGTTCTCCGCAAATCGCGCGGCGTCGATGATCATGGGAATACCGTACTCTCGGGCCACCTTCGCGGTTTCCCGGATGTTCTCCATGGAAACCGGTTGCCCGCCGGCGGTGTTGTTGGTGATGGTCATTATGATCACGCCGACCTTGTCGGCCCCTACCTGCTCGATGAACGCCTTCATGGCATGGACGTCCATGTTGCCCTTGAAGGGCGCGTATTTATCGGTGTCATGGGCTTCGGGCACCACAAGATCCTTGACGATGGCTTTGCACAAGCCCACGTGCCCGCGAGTGGTGTCGAAATGCATATTGGCGATTGAGTACTGCCCTTCTTTCAAAAGGCAGGGCAACAACACTTTCTCCGCGGCCCGCCCCTGGTGCACGGGCTGGACGTACCTGTAACCGAAAATATCCTTAACCGCGTCCATGAGACGGTAGTAACCCCTTGAGCCGGCGTAACTTTCGTCGCCTTTGAACATGCTTGCCCACTGGCTGTCGCTCATGGCTCCGGTGCCGCTGTCGGAAAGCATGTCAATGTACACCTGATCGCTTCTGAGCGCAAAGAGGTTGTAATTCGCGTCCTTCAAATAGCACTCCCGTTCTGCCCGTGTGGTCAAGGTCAGGGGTTCCACCATCTTGATTTTGAAAGGTTCCGGGACGTATTTCGCCATTTTTTGCCCTCCCGTCTTTTCCGCGTGCGGTGCGGACCTTGCCGCCCAAGTTGATTATGACAAAGGAGACGCTGTCCGTATATTGACTAAAAATCGTCCCCAATAGGATAATGACCCCGGTCTTCGAAAACCGGCGTGCGCCGCCATATAGGCGCGTCGGCGCGTTTCGTAATCGAGAAGGGGATGGCGTTTGTGACTTTCAGACTTGGAGTCGTGGGACATAAGGACACCCTGGATATGGTTTCTGAACTGGTCAAGGAGTATTTCGATGACGTAGAAGTCCACACCGTCGAATTCGGAAACGACGCTATAATCGCCGACGCGGTCTTGCGGATCGCCGAGCTTCAGACGAGATGCGACGGCATCCTTTACTCCAGGCGAGACCCGTACATGCTTATCTCCGGGCGCCTTCACCACACGGTGCCGGTACGATATGTGGACATTGATAGCTCGCACTTGCTCATAAGCCTCTTGCGAGCCAACCTCCGCTACAAAATCAGACCCACCAATATCAGTATCGACGCCTTCGATAGGAGGTCCGTCGTGGAGGCGTTCAAAACAATAGGGGTTCCGGAGGAGGACTTGACCATCCGTACGGTGACAGTCGACGCCGGGCAAGACGGGATGGTGAATGATGCCCTCGCGCAACACCTCAAACATTATGAAGACGGTGCGCAACTGTGCGTCACTAATGTCACCGACATCTACTTATCTCTCGTAAGGATGAACATCCCGGCTACTATCATCAGCCCAACCGCCGAGTCTTTCGTCCACGAGATCCGGAACCTTATGCTCCGCTACCGGCTGAAAAGCCAAGATTCGTGCTCGCTCGCGGTAATGCTTATTAGACTTCGCTACAAAGAAAAGTACCGGTTCTACGGAGAAATGCCCATCCGGGAGATAGACGAGCTCGCCGGCGCCGCCAAACTCATGGCCGACTTTGCCGAGAAACTGGATGGCGCCATGTTCTGCCTTGGGCGCTGGGAGTATCTACTCATCTGCAGCCGCCTGCTTCTCCAAAACGCGACCAATCAATTCGTGGATATCACCCTAATGCACAACATCAGTCGTGACACGTCGTTTGACATCACCATCGGCATCGGATGCGGCAAGACCGTCAGCGAGGCGCAATCAAACGCGGTAATGGCCCTTAATCGAGCGGCCCAGCGGGGAACAAGCACAGTAGTGGCACTTTCCGCCACCCAGTTCATCGGCCCGCTCATTCCCAAGAGTGAGCGCTTTCCTGAAGACAGCAGCACCGAAAGCCGGCTCGAGGATATCGCCCGAACGACCGGCCTGAGCGTTAATACGCTAAACCGGCTGTACCAGTTCACGCGCAAGCGCAACTCGAGCCTGTTCACATCCTCTGAACTGGCGGAGGCTCTCGAAGTCACGCCCCGTACGGTAAACCGCATAATCGAGAGACTAACCGATCACCGCTTCGCGGCGATCGCAGGGAAACACATGCCAAAACAAAAGGGACGACCGGCGCGGGTAATTCGTCTGCTGTTCTAGGCAACTCAGCTGCTTTGATCGAGGTTCCGTTGAGCGACGTGGTGCGAGGGAGGGGATTTGAACCCCTACGCCTTAGGGGCACTGGATCCTAAGTCC